>JARRQF010000021.1:18567-38377 GCA_037382065.1 Candidatus Thiodiazotropha sp.
TGCCAAACTTATGCTCCAGCTGGTCCTCAATCGCGGTGAAGAGCTTCTTCTCATCCAGGCCAGACATCGCCATCAGTGGTGAGCCGGCAAAGAAGGCACCTTGGAAGGCGTTGCCCTGCATACGCAGTTGCAGTTCTGCGTTGGATGCCTCTTCGCGGGCGATCTTGAAGCCATCCACATAGAAGACATGAATCTCATTTTCCACAATCTGCTGCTGCATCCAGCGAGGAAATGTCTGCCACACCTTATCAGCGCTGTCGAGATTGGATTGGATGATCAGGGTGCCGCCTTTCTTCAATCCGCTGAGGGGATTAGAGTGGCTAAACACGTTTGGGTCGGGGCTTAGTACAACGTCCACATAGTGGTATTCGCAGTTGAGTGGAATCGGAGTTGGAGCCGCTGCCAGATAGTAGGTGGTTGGTTGCCCTTTCTTCTCAGAACCATACTTAGGATTGGCCTTGATCTCGTAACCAAGTAGATCATAGAGGGTCATAACCAGATTCTTACCGGTGGTGATCGCACCCCAGCCACCCACCGAGTGCATGCGCACGGTAATCGAGCCTTCTGGCATTAGGTTGGGGTTTTCCGAACCGTGTATCGCCATGTCGCCAATATTAGGGTAGGCCTCCAGAAGATTCTGAATATGGATCTCCTGCTTGGGGTTGGCGGCATCCCGTATGAAATCGATACCAAGATAGAAGAATTTACGCTGAGGAGCGTCCGCCAACATATTCTCAACGGCACCGATCAAAGCCTCAGGCTGTAGATCGCGGGAACCGAGGCCGTAGGCACCCGAGTAGAGACGCGGGGTGTCGCTTAAGCGCTCATAACTTTCGTATTTTGGGTAGGGAAGGGCCTCTTTGGCTGCAATAGCCTGGCCATTCTCAATAGACTTGGAGAGAGCCGCACGTACTTCGCGCATCAATGGCAGGTCTTCAGCAAGTGGCTGGTCTGTACGCTCCAGTACGCAGACGCCTTTTTTACCTTTTAATAGTTTGCCCAGCAAGTCACCTGGGAAGGGGCGGAACATGGTGACGTCGACAACACCCACCTTTAGTTTTCGGGTCTTCTCCAAATAGTCGGCTACGCCGTGGGCCTGTACCACCATGGAACCCATGCCCATGATCAGATAGTCAGCCGTTTCAACCTTATAGGTGCTGAGGCGTCCATAGCGGCGCCCGGTTAGCTGGTAATACTCTTCCATCACCTGATCAGAGATTTCGGGAATGTGCTGGAAAAAGTAGGGACGTTGGGCCGCCGTGGTCTGCATGAATGCATCCTGATTCTGTACTGAGCCTGAGAGCATGGGCTTATCCACATCCCATATTGCGGGTACGCGACGGCGGGTTTTGCCATAGAGCATTTTCTGAGCTGGTGTAGGGCATTCGATCTCGTCATCAGGACGGCCGAGAAATTCATGGATCAACGCCCGCTCCGGTACTTGCAGGGGCTCAATCAAATGGGTGGTAAGAAAGCCATCTTGGGCCACGGCGGCTGGGGTTAGGGAGAGTTCAGCAATCTTGCGGCTGATTAGGTTGAGATCAGCGGCCCCCTGGGCATTGCTGGCAAAAAGCTGGCAAAAACCTGTGTCGTCAATACAGTGGTAGTCGTCATGGCCACAATGTACGTTCAGTGATGCCTTGGTAATGGCGCGACAACCGATGTTAAGCACATAGGGAAGGCGTTTACCCACAGCAGCGTAGAGCGACTCATGCATGAAGGCTACGCCCTGGGCAGATGAGAAGTTGGTGGCACGCAGGCCGGTCATCGACATGCCTGCCGTCACGGCAGCGGCAGCATGTTCTGATTCTGGTTCGATAAAGATCAGGGCACGATCAGAGATATTGATGTGACCTTTTGCCGTTTCTTCGGCCCAATATTCGCCCATCTGGGTAGAGGGGGTAATAGGGTAGGCTCCCGCCGCATCGGAGGCCTCCCTTTCGCACTTAATGACAGCGCCATTGCCATCCATGGCCATACGGATACCGGGGTATTTGAAGCTCTTTTCGTCTTTTTTACCGAACATACCATACTTCTCTTATTTAAGATGATTGATGAGCATTCAGGCCTGGGTGGCATCGCTCCAGTAGCCTGAAAAAGCGATCTGTCGATCTTCGTTACATAGGTAGTGCTTCACTGCGAATGATCCGTTTCGCCTGCGATCCTTTTATCATCCCTGAAGTGTCATCCAGCCAAACAATAGCGCCGGTTGGGCAGCGTTCGGTGGCAACTCGTGATGCTAAGTTATTCTTACTGTAGTCGATGACAGCCAAGTTGTTTTGGATAGAGATCAGTCCTTCTGGTGAATCCTTCACGCAGCGCTCGCATGAGGTGCAGGCTACCTCGCAATTGCTTTCGGCTATATCGCCGTGCTCAAGATTTTTACAGGCAATCCATAGGTGGTTGCTGACAGGCTGAATCGAGAAAAGCCCTTTCGGACAGATGTCCACGCAATCCTCACAGGCGGTACATTTGCTGCTATCCACAACAGGCAGTCCGTGCTTATCCATTGAAATAGCATCAAAATCACAGACTTCTGCGCAATCGGCCAGGCCAATGCATCCCCAGGTACAACCTTTGGGGCCACCCGCTACTACGGAAGCTGCACGACATGTGGCTAGTCCGTTATAATGAGCCCGCTGACGGGCTACATGGCTGCCACCGGCACAAGCCAAGCGGGCAACTCGTTTGACGATATTTCCGCTTTCAACACCCAGATAATCAGCAATTTCACTAATAGTATCCGCACTACTAACGGTACACTGTGCTGGTGTCACTGTGCCGGCGATCAGTGCCTCGGCAAAAGGACGGCAGCCTGCATTGCCGCAAGCACCACAGTTGGTAGCAGGCAGCAGACTTTCAATCTCATCAATGCGAGGGTCCTCAAAAACCCATAACTTCTTGTTGGCATAGGCCAAGAGGGAGGAGAGTAGTAAGCCCAGCACCCCCATAAAGATGATGGCACTTGATATGTTCAAAGCAATGTCTATATCCATTCCATTACCCACAATAAATAAACTGTTACATAGGCGAAACTATATTCAGTTTAATGGAGCTTTTAGTATTGATCTACGGAATGGTGTCAATAGAAAATATTGATTTTATTAATGCTTCGGGATTTCGTGATCCAAATTACGAATCCGCCACTGACAACGCCATTTGAACTCAGTTATATTCAGAAGGGCCACAGGCTCCAGCCCTTATTCAAATCATCTTTGCATTTTGCGATCTGTGCGCGGTAGCGTTTGGCATTGTTATCGACATGTCGTGCGACCTTGAGTAACCACCTTTTCTTTTTATAAGTACCCCTTTTATACCCACCATGGCCTTCGTGGTAGGCGAGGTACTGTTTGTAGGCATCCCATTTTGAGATGCCAAGAACAAGATGGCTCTGGGCGCAATACCAACCAATGAAATCGACCGCATCTTCGTAGTTATCTCGAGCAGCCCAGTGATGGCCAGTTTTTTGCCGATACCAGTCCCAAGTGGCGTCTTGAACCTGAGCATAACCATAGGCAGAAGATGAGCGAAACCAGGGGATAAACCAGAAAAGTTTATCTCGTGGAGGCTTGGCATTGTGTTTGAAACGAGACTCCTGGTGAATGATGGCCAGCTGTAGATGGATTGGCACTCCCCAGGTTTCAAAGGACTCCTGAGAGGCCTCATACCAATCATCTTTTTCGTGAAAGATCTGACAAGCATCTTCGGTGTTTTTTGGTGGTGTGGTGGAGCAAGCTGTGACAAGAGTTAATAATATGGTAGATAAAAGATACTTAATACTATGATTTTTAATTAAATTTAAAATTTTATTCAATCTCTGCATGAACCTGGAATCCTTGTGATATTAGTGGCTTTTCCCAAAGGGTGAAGATCGTAATCATTATCCTAAAAAGATCAGTTGGACAGCGTGATTCACCCAATAGGTGACCATAACCATGAAGCTATTTTCTTCAAAATCAGAAACCTGTTATTAGAATGGAGCGGTCAACTGATTTTTTTAGGATTATTGCAGATATCATGTTGTATTTGTGCCGAAGTGCAGCAGGAAATCGATATATACGGAACACTGCAAAAGGATATTAGAGGGATTTTGCGGAAATTGTGTCGTCAGCAAGGCGTAGATATGGTAGGGAGGGATACGCATGGATGCCTATGGTGCCCTTGCTATTCATCCCAGCCATGAGAGGCAGGGCTTTTCGCGCAGTTCGATAAAAAATCAGTATAATGGCGCCGGTTTGGCACTGGTCGGGTGGCTATTATGCTCCGGTCTGCAGTGACTCGTCATAGATTCTTACTATTTAGAATCATTGCCGAGGAGACAAAGAGTGTCAAATCACAATAATGACAATCTATAGGAGCAATCAATGAAACTGATTTTGTTAGGTGCGCCTGGCGCAGGCAAGGGTACGGTGGCTAAAGAGCTGACCAAGTTGGATGGTTCTGTACAGATATCAACAGGGGATATCTTGCGTGGTGCCGTTCAGGCAGGCAGCGAACTGGGCAAACAGGCGGAAGCCTTCATGAAGGCAGGCGATCTGGTGCCAGATGATCTGATCATGGGTATCATGGAGCAGCGCCTTCAGGAGCCTGATTGTGCGAATGGCTTTCTTTTGGATGGATTTCCCCGCACGATTCCTCAAGCCGAGGCTCTTGATGATCTATTGAAAAGGATTAATGTCAATCTCGACTTTGCCGTGGAGATCGATGTGCCGCGCGATGTTATTCTGGATCGCCTGACTACCCGCCGTACTTGTGAGGCTTGTGGTGCGATCTACAATGTCAAAAGCATGCCAACCAAAGTCGAGGGTATCTGTGACAAATGCGGCGGCAAGGTCGTACAGCGAGATGATGAGACGGAAGAGGCCATTTCTAATCGCCTAGACGTCTACCAGGAAAAGACGGCCCCACTAGTAGGGTACTACAAGAATAAGGATATGCTCTTGACGGTCAGCGCTACTTCCAGTGAGGAAGTGGTGAGTGCTATTCAGGGGCGCTTAAGCGCCTAAAATGGCCGTTTGCACCAGGAAACCCGCTTTGATAGCGGGTTTTTTTAATAATACACTTCACCCTAATCTCCAGGGAAAAAGGCGTTGATTTGACCGTGCATTTTACTGGGTCTTATGATTGTCTTTAGGTGATAACGTAGTCATACATAACGGCAGGTTATGTTGCGTAAAGTTTGATAGGATAGGAAGAGTATTCAGGATGCTAGATATGACGGTAGGGGAGATTATAGGGCACCTCCCCTGATTAATAAGCCGACTCCTGATCATCAGTCCTTAGTTTTACCATTAAGAGACATCGATAGCTTCGTTATGATCAAGCTTTTTGGAATCTATATCTCCAAGGCAGTTGTTCTGCTAGGAGTGGTTGAGATATTAATTTTTTTCTCTTCTACACATGGAGCAATCCTTCTTTATCATCAAATTAACAGCCAACCTCCAGCTTTGAGTGGGGGAACAGAGGGCAACTTGCCGGTTATCTTTTCTCTGGCCATGTTCTCATCTATGACTGCTTTGGGGCTTTACCAAAAAGGTTCGATGGCCACCTCTTCAGGATTTCTGGTAAGGGTCTTTCTGGCTTTTCTGGTTGGTGGTGTAGCCATGGTGTTACTGATATTTACCTTTGCGGGGATGTTAGTGGGCGGGCAGGCGACAATCACCTATAGCTTGATGTTTTCTATTGTCGGAGTCTTGATTGCCAGAACCATATTTGTACGCTTTACCTCTGATAATATCCTCAAACGGCGGGTTCTGGTACTGGGAGTGGGCATCAATGCGGATAGAATTGAAGAATCAGTCAAGAAAAAGGGCACTTTAGGTATTGTGGTCGTTGCTTATGTCAATATGGGTGATCGGATTGATCTGATTGACAAAGATCGCCAAGTCGATAAAGAGCAGTCTCTACTGGAAATCTCCAACCGACTGGCGATAGATGAGATTGTGGTCGCGGTGGATGATCGCCGCAGGAAACTACCGAATCATGAGTTGCTGGAATGTAAGATCAAAGGCATCAGAATTCTCGATTTATTGACCTTTTTTGAGAAAGAGCTTTCGATCATTAATATCGATTTGCTCTATCCCAGTTGGATGTTATATGCCGATGGATATCGCCAAAGAACCCTGAATCGTGCCATCAAGAAGGCTTTCGATATGTCTGTGGGTATCGTTATTTTCCTTTTTGCTGCTCCGTTGATGGTGCTGGTGACGATCGCCAGTTTGATCGACTCTAGAGGCAGGGATCCGATATTCTACAGTCAGGTTCGAGTCGGAAAGAATGGCAAGCTATTTAAGGTCTATAAATTTCGGAGTATGCGAACCGATGCCGAGGCGGACGGTGTGGCAAGATGGGCCTCGAAAAATGATTCACGTATCACCAGATTGGGTGGCTTTCTCAGAAAGACCCGCCTTGATGAACTACCACAAATCTACAATATTCTAAATGGTGATATGAGCTTGGTGGGGCCGCGTCCTGAGCGACCGGAATTTGTCATGCAGCTATCGAATGATATTCCCTACTATCCACAACGCCATTGGGTTAAGCCGGGTTTGACCGGTTGGGCGCAGATGCTCTATCCCTACGCTGCTACAGAAGAAGATACCAAGCGTAAGCTTGAATATGATCTTTACTATGTTAAGAACGCCAGCACCATGCTCGATTTTATTATTCTATTGCAGACCATCGAAGTGGTACTGCTAGGTAAGGGCGCTCAATAGTGGCAGAGGCGCTGAATATGGCCCCCATAAAACCCAATTGCTGAGGTTTGGGAGTAATCAAGTATGGAGCGGTCAACTGATTTTGTAGGGTGAAGTGAGTGGTGCAGCCAGGCCACCAGTAGCAGGAACTCACCGAAGTGACTCAGACGCAGGTCAATACCGCGTTTGAGCGCTGTAGGAATCGCCGTTCTTTAGGGCGGCGAGGATGTCAAGAAACCAGATCGTAGCAGGGCGAGTAGTTACCTTGCAGCTTCATCCTGTTCTGTTCTGCGAAGGAGATCAATAACCGGTCCATTGCATTGACGATATTTTGCTCACCATGGATGATGAATGGCCCCTTTTGCTCTACAGCCCGGATGCCATCCTCTTTGACATTTCCGGCTACGATTCCTGAGAAGGCGCGCCGTAGATTGGCTGCCATAATATGCTTTTGCTGCTGGTGATCCAGTTTTAGCTCTGCCATAGCCTGGTGAGTCGGGTTAAAGGGTTGTTGCAGCTCTTTTTCGATCTTTAATCGCCAGTTGAAGTAGAAGGCATCGTTGCCATCGTAGCGATATGAGCGGATCTGTCCCATGGCTTCACTCATCTCTTTCGCTACGGCTGCTGGGTTGTTGATAATGATTTGGTAGTGGGTTTTCGCATGTTCTCCCAGTGTGCTGTCGATAAATTGATCAATCTCGTTAAAATAGGTAGCGCTCTCTGCCGGTCCGGTCAAAATCAGGGGGAACACATGCTCCCTATTTTCAGGATGCATCAAAATTCCCAGGAGATAGAGCAATTCTTCCATGGTGCCAGCCCCACCAGGAAAGATCACTATGCCATGACCGGTACGTACGAAGGCTTCAAGGCGCTTTTCGATATCGGGCATGATGACCAGTTCGTTAACAATGGGGTTAGGGGGTTCTGATGCAATGATGCCAGGCTCACTAATTCCCAGATAGCGGCCGTCGCCAATACGTTGCTTAGCATGCCCAATTGTCGCTCCTTTCATGGGGCCTTTCATGGCGCCAGGACCACAGCCGGTGCAAACATTGAGTCCCCTTAGACCCAACTCGTAACCAACCTCCTTGGAATAGTCATATTCACTTCGACTGATTGAATGCCCTCCCCAGCAGACGATCAGTTTCGGCTCGCCTGAATGCAGAACTCGCGCATTTCGTAATAGATGAAACACTGCTGAAGTAATGTGGCCGGATTCGTTTAGGTCATATGAGGGGTTGCGCTGGATTTCGTTATCGGCATAGATGATGTCTCGTAAGACAGCAAATAGGTGTTCCTGGATGCCACGAATCATTCTGCCATCTACAAAAGCGCTTCCAGGTGCATTCTCCAGCTTTAACTTGATCCCTCGGTTGGTCTGCATGAGATGGATGTTGAAATCGCCGTAATTGTCAAAAATATCCCGTGCGTTATCAGTTTCGCTACCGCAGTTAAGTACGGCTAACGCGCAGCGCCGAAATAGGTCATATAAGCCGCGAGCACTGGTGTCTAATAGGGCGTTCACTTCGAGTTGTGAGAGTACCTCCAGACTGCCTTCAGGGTGAACCGAGGTGCTTATCTTTGATGCTAGTTTACTCAAGGTTTAATGACTTGGTTGTTTGAGAAGGGGGGCTGTTTGCCCATGTTATTATTCTTGAACTCTATGGCTAGAGGATTAACCCTATGCTTTAAGTCAGAAATTTTATTGCTTGGGTAGAAGATCTTCAATGAGTTTACGCTCTTCTCGCAACTCTTTTTCTGTGGCTTTCAAGCGGGAAATGCTTAATTCATCCAATTCCAGTCCCTGAACAATTTCATATTCACGATCCTTACAGGTTACCGGATAGGAGAAAACGAGGCCCTCTTCAATGCCATAACTTCCATCAGAATGGACACACATACTGACCCAGTCTCCTTCGCGGGTGCCAAGCGCCCAGTCATGAACGTGGCCGACCACAGCATCTGCTGCAGATGCTGCCGAAGAGAGTCCGCGAGCTTCAATAATTGCTGCCCCTCGTCTTTGGATCTTTGGAATAAAGTGATCGACAGCCCAGTCGTGGCTAACCAAATTGTATACTGGTTGCCCATTTACCAGGCAGTTATCGATATGCGGATACTGGGTACTTGAGTGATTGCCCCATATAGTCATCCTATTGATGTCGGCAACCAAAGAGTTGGTTTTATTGGCTAACTGGCCGAGGGCCCGGTTGTGGTCTAGGCGGGTCATTGCAGTAAACTGAGTGCGTTGTAGGTCAGGGGCATTCATTGAGGCGATGAGCGCATTGGTGTTTGCTGGATTGCCTACCACCAGAACCCGTACATCAGGGGAGGCATAGTTATTAATTGCTCTACCTTGAGAGGAAAAAATCTTCGCATTTTCAGTGATGAGATCTTTGCGTTCCATACCTTTGCTTCTGGGTTTGGAACCAACTAGTATGGCATAGTCAGTGCCACGAAAACCGATACTTGGGTCGTCAGTCAGTACAATGTCATGTAACAGGGGAAAGGCGCAATCCTCCAGCTCCATGCCCACACCGCTGAGTGAAGACATCGCCTGAGGAATCTCAAGCAGGCGAAGAATGACTGGTTGTTTCTGGCCAAATATGGCACCGGAAGCGATACGGAATGCTAGCGCGTATCCAATATGTCCAGCAGCGCCAGTGATGGTGACTTGTATGGCATACTTCATCTTAGTAGAACCCCAGCATTAATTATCTAGATATGCAGATTACTAATCAGATCATAAGTATTATGACACTTAGGGCTACAAGAATGGATCAGATTACTTATGATCTGATTAGTAAGTATAGTTATTCCTTAGGCCCTTACCTACTGGTTGGCAATAATCTCAGTTAAAGGTGGAGACTATCATCTTTGAATTCTAAGGTCATGCTTCTGCTTGAATGATGACTTCATGCATTTCAATAGCTCCTTCTCCATCGAATGCCTCCTTCGGCATAGGATTGGAGTGGGCTGCACGAAAGTCATCACTCTTGACCCAGTTTTCAAAGGCTTGTTTGTCTTCCCAGCTCGTGAGTACGATATAGGGAGTTTTCGGGCTATCGGGTTTTAAAATCTGCATACGTATGAATCCTGGTTGTTTTTCGACCTGGCCACTGCGTGCCTGGAATCGCTCTTCAAACATGGCCTGGTAGGCCTCTGTGACAGGCACTCTGTTAGCGACAATAAACATCGGTATTAACTCCTTTCTATATGCTGGTAGGGGGGGAGGGTTTGTAATCGGTCATCTGTTTTTGGTTGACCAACAGTAAAATGATAAAGACTTTGAAACAGTGTGTTTGATAAGCCCAGGGTCTCATGTACCCCATCGTCGAAAAAGCAGCCAATTCCGGTGCCTCTGACGCTATGCGCCTCTGCTTGTAGATAGAGAACCTGTCCGATTAAACCAGCCTCCCAGAAGAGTTCTGGGTAGGCTTGATGACCCTGTTTGCTCAGGGTATTGTCGAATTCTGCCAGCATGCCGAGACTGAAAAAGCTGCTGGCTGCGATTTCCTGGTGGCAGGAAAGGGCGCGGGCCACTTTCTTTGAATTTGCAGTTACCAGGCGAAACAGGGGTAACTGATCGGGTGCTTCGTCGGGGTGCTCCCAGAGAAAATCCTGATTCATACTGGCCTTAAGTTGGGGGATGGCCTGAGAATGTCGTGGCAATAGGTAGAGCCCCTGGGAAAGATTATCCACGTTGTGGACAAATAGCACCAAGTGCACATTTGGTTGAAATGGCCAGCTGTTCCAGGGTGTCTCATTTTGCCTAGGCAGTAGTTGATCCAGAATCTGAAAAAAGATTTCTTGACTGAGACTCGATTTTCCGTTGAAGGCCTGTGCGCTGCGGCGCTGTAGGATTAACTGATGTGTCGACTGATTTTGGGGCGGTCTGGGGGCAGGTAGGTTTTGCTCCAGTAAGCGGCCTTTTTCTGGAGGCGGACTCTCCATCATGGCCTGCTCCATCTCTTGTATGATGGGCCAATGGTGTTGGGGGGAGGTGCTCAAACGGTTCGCTTGGCCATGCCATACCGCTGTTTGGGCTGCATCAACCAGTCCATCAGGAAGATCGCTCATTTGCTCAATAGCCCCGCTGCTGAGCCTAAGCAACAGGTCAGGAGATTCACTTTCGGCATCTGCGAAATCTTCTTTTCGGTCAACTCCTAGCAGTGTGGCAAGTCTGCTTCTCTCTACGCATACCTGTGTCAGATGCATACCCAGGGTTGCTGCTGAGTAGGCAAGTGCGCCAATGGCATGCCCCAGGTCCAACTGAACATAGCGGTAGGCCCGCTCCCCATATTTCCAGGCTTCACGCCAAGCAATACTGCTCAGACCCACAAAAATCTCTATTTGATTTTCGCTGGTTTGAGCGCTGACTGACATCTCAGCACGTAGCTCCAAAGCGTGGTGATAGGGTGCGTAGTGATAGACCCCGTCCGGCAGAGCCGTTAGACCGCGAATGATCAGATAGGCCTCGGTTGGATGCAGATTGCCACTGGAGGGGTTGCATCTGAGGGACCAGCGATCTGGACCGGCGACTTTCCAGGCGGCCAGACCCAGACTGAATCGCAGTAGACTGGAGATCTCTTGCAAGCCCCACTCCGGAATGGCTTTATGGAGAGGGGGATGATTCAGTTCATTGAGAGCGAGATCGGGCAACCCTTCAAAATCAAAGGGTAATGGTATTAGTTCTGCGGGAGCAAAACGCCTAAATGGATCGGGCTGTTGATCCCAGTCCAGAAAGTCAGGGCCTGCGGCATACTTTCCGAATCGGTGTTTGGTTTGGTTGTGGTATGCGTGAACCCGTTCCAGGAATAGGTTGCTAGTATCATGGCTCATGAGTCACTACTGTGTTTATGGTTGGGACTCTTCTGGTGTGCTGGCCTTTACCGTCAGGGCATGTAGCTCACCAGAAGCAATCTCTTCATTGAACAGGGTGAGTATGGAGCGCTGTCTTTGTAGGCTCTTCATCTCTGAAAAGGCGGCAGTGACGACATTTACTTCGAAGCTACAGCTTTCACCTGCAACACTGATCTCTGCATCGGGATAGAGGTCTTTAATGCGCAAAGTTAACTCTTGTTCATTCATATTGGTTTCTTGTCAGCTGATTGAATGACGCTATCATCGCATAGTTCTGCACATCTGCACAAAGGTCGTTATTGAATTTTTGGAACCATAACCGCAGAATAATCACCAGTATGCCTTATTACTTGGATACTGTATATTTTGATATATGTCATTAGCTGTAACAGTAGTCTATTGACTAGGAGCAATACATGATTTTTGCTCACTATTAATAAATCTATAACAAGGGAATAGTAGATGAAATATTATTTGCAAACTGGTTTTCTCAGGAAGCAATTTTTGGTGTTTGGATTCAAAATGGCCCTTTGCTTGTTTGTTGCTAACTCCCATGCTGGCTTAAACGCGTGGACGCAGGAAGAGGGCAGTCAGAATAAAACCTATCAAATAAATGCACTAGGTAGTGGCATCACAATCACAGCGTTTCCACTTTCAGAATATAAGCCGCAGACACCTGAGCTCTATTTCCAAAATATGGTTGCAGAGCAGGAGAAGGCTATGGGTGCAAGCTATCAGGTAGTTAAAAAATATGGAGTATTAACTGAACAAAGAGGTTTTGATACCATGATTACCTCCATGGTTACCTATCGTAGTTCTGAGTCACAGGAAAGTCTTGTTGATTACCGATGCTATTTTTTCATGGAAGAAGAAAAGGCGATGTTCGTTCGTGTCAACATGGATAGTGACTCGAAGGTATATATTCTAAATATTGGCACTATATCCGACGCCATAGATGCGTTATTGAAATCACATGAAACAACGGATGATGCTCCTAAAGATTGGGTTTCACAACAGGGTGATGGCTTTATAAAATATCTACCGAAATATCTTGGTAAAAATGAAGTTTTAACCGTGTCAGTATACGATCCAGTTGATTTGGGACGATACACCGTTGAAAATTGGTTTAAAAATGAATCGGAAACCTTGTCCCTACAAGGCGGATCAATTGTGGATCCAGGGATGATAAAAAGAGTTGACAATAGTGATGTTTTATCGATTGTCAAAAGTTATACCAATAGTCAGGGATTAAAGGTCTGGCGTGCATTCACTGGAATGCCCCTACCTAATAATAGAGCCAGTCTTTTTGTTGAAGAATTTACCAGCCTTGAACTGCGCGAACGTTATAAATCAGTTACTCAACAATTGTTAGGACAAACTGAGTATATGTTGGCTGTGTTGAAGGAGGAACAGGCCAAAGAGAAACGAGAAAAAGAAGCAAGGTTGGCCAAAGAGCGCCGTGACGCAGAAATAAAGGCGTTATCTCAAGCGCGTTGGACTCAACCGGGCAAGGGATTAAAACTTTCCGAAATCGAGGCTTTAACTCAGTACTTAGGTATTACTTTCGATGGTTATGGGACAGCAAAGCCACATTATACTAGCTACCTATTGTTGAAAGATGGCACTGCTTTTCTAAACCCCTTTATACCTCCATCTGAATTCAATGTGGAGGCCTCTAGGCAATATGAGCCAAATCGCTGGTATAAATGGAGAATTGTCGATAATAGGTATCACTTGCATGCAACAGGTGATGGAGGTGATTGGTGGTATTTGAAAGGTTCCGTACAAAAACCGGGAAAGAAGAATGAGCGATTGAATGTCTACCTAGAACATTTGGCAGTATGGGGTAATCTATACTATGGGGGTGGGCAATCCAGGAAGTCGATTCACTTATATAGTAACGGTCGTTTTACCACCTCCTCATTCAGTTTTGCCTCGTCAGGTAGTAGTGCATCGAGTTCGGGGCTCGCATCAGTATCGGTCTCTAAAAGTAGTGACGAAAAAGGGACATCAAGCACACTTTCCTCAACTCTGAGTAGTGGTGATACAAACTCTGCAATTGCTTCAAGTAAGAAGAAATATAAAGGCGATCCAAATCGTCAAGGTGAATATCGTATTGATGGATACACTATCAGTTTTTACTATGATAGTGGCAAAGAGAGCAGAGTTCTTTTCTTCCGTTCTGGCGATAGTATCAATATCGATGGCACGGACTATTCCATTAAGTAAGGAGAGAGCATCGTTCTTAGTGTGTTGTTTAATTAAAAAGCATCTTTTTGTGATCACGAAAGGTTGAACCTAAAAAGATCAGTTGGACAGCGTGAAGAGTGCGCTTGTGGTGGTGCAGGGCAAGGGTCGCTCCTGCACATCCATGGCCCGAGACATGGGTGCATCGATGCGCGGCGCACAATGACGCGGAATAGCCCGCTATTCCAATCATGATAGTGATGTAAGCTGCGCTTACGCCATTTTATATCCCCCTCACCCAGGCCCTCTCCCGCAAGGGGAGAGGGGATGCGGGGTTCGTACCTCACCACATCCTATTTGTGGCGATTTGTTTCTATTATGCACGAAAACGAGTCCTTTGTAGTGCAACTGCCCTGACCCAATAGGTGACCATAACCATGAAGCTATTTTCTATAACTTGAGTGATTTAATAAATCAAAATTAACCCTGCACATAGTCTACAATTTTGTTTTGTCTTGGTCCTGCTGAATTGTTAGCGAAATCGAGTATAAATAATTACTATGAATCGTTTGATAAAAAATCCAGAGTATACAGAAAACTCGCCATATAATCTGGTATGTACTAGATGTTACATGCATTAAGAATATCTAGGAAATAAACGATTATTATTGCTGATTTTTTATATAAAAGCATATCAAAAATCGGTCTATAATGAAGTCATTGACTAAAATCATATAAAGGTAATGGATTCCAACACAATGGAAGTAATGCAAAAGATACTGTTAGTTGATGACAGGATGCCTAACCTGATTGCGCTTGAAAAAAACCTTGAAGAAACAGGGGCCGAACTGGTGCTGGCGACCAGTGGAAATTTGGCTATGGATGCTGCCCTAAAAAATAGCTTTGCCCTTGCTATCATTGATATTCAAATGCCTGAAATGGATGGCTTTGAGCTGGCGGAATTATTGAGAAGTAACCCAGCGACAAAAGATCTTCCACTTATCTTTCTAACTACAAGCAACTCTAGTAGTATCAATGTTTTCAGGGGCTATAAATCCGGGGCGGTTGATTATTTGGTCAAACCCTATGATCCTGAAATCCTACTCTCCAAGGTTAGGGTGTTTCTTGAATTGAACGCAGTTAAGGAGGAGCTCCTGTACCATAAATACAAGCTTGAATTGCTTGTAGAAGAAAAAACATACCAAGTTAATGAGACGGCAGATAAATACAGTATATTAGTTGAATCGATAGGTGATATTGTATTTGAGTATTTAATCGAAGAAGACCAGGTAATCTGGAGAGGAGATTACCATAAATTGCTTGGTTATACGGTTGATGAGATGGGTGACAGCCTCCGGCGTTGGCTATTTTTTCTCCACACGGAAGATGTTCAAAAGTTTAAAGAGGAGTATCAGCGTTCTGTCTCAGATAAAGGGGTATTTGATCTTGAATACCGCTTAAAGAAAAAGGATGGTAAATATCTGTGGGTACATAACATAGGCAAGTTACGATTTGATGAGGCCGGAAATCCAGTTAGTTACATCGGAGTTATCAAGGATATCGATATCCAAAAAAGGGAGCAGGAGAGGCAGAGGATAACTGCCTGTATCATCGAGCACGGTAGTGAGGGTGTCATGATTATGGATATGTCTAATATGGTAATATCCGTAAATCCAGCATTTACTGGTATAACAAAATATAGCCCAGATGACATAATTGGCAAATCACCGGATACCCTAAGCTCGGATCTGCAAAGCCATGAATTTTATCAAGAGATATGGCATAAGCTTAAAACCAACGGTATCTGGTCGGGTGAAATCCTGAGCAGACGCAAGGATGGGGAGATCTATCCAGAATGGCTTAATATAATTACTATCTATGACGCTCAAGAGCAGCCTGTATATCGGGCAGGAATCTTCTCTGATCTCAGTGATATCACCCAGTTTAAGCAACGTCTTCAATATCTTGCATTCTATGATCAACTAACAGATCTTCCAAATCGATCACTGTTAGAAGAGCGCATACAAGCAAATATATCTCGTGCTATTAGAGATAATGGTATGATGGCGGTTCTATTTATTGATCTGGACCGATTTAAAAATATTAATGACACGCTTGGGCATAAAATGGGAGATGATCTGCTTAAGTTTGCATCAGAAATATTACGTAGTGCAATAAGAGAAAGCGATACAGTCGCACGTTTTGGTGGGGATGAGTTTGTAATCGTATTATATGACATTAGCTCCTCATCAGATGCAAATTTAATTGCTGATAAAATTATACAGCTATTTGACAGCCATCCATTCATTCAGCAGGAGCATGAGATATTTATACGCTGTAGTATAGGTGTTAGTATTTTTCCTGAAAATGGTTCAAATGCTGATGAACTAATTCAGGCTGCAGATATCGCGATGTACCAATCAAAACATACTGGTCGCCATAGATCTAGTCTTTACATGGATGATATGAGTGGACATTTTATTGAACGATTATCAATGGAAAATGATTTGCGTCACTCGCTGGAAAGGAATGAGCTTTTCATAGTGTATCAACCACAAATAGATGTAACTACTAATAAGGTACTTGGGTGTGAAGCTTTAATAAGGTGGAATCATCCCAAGCTTGGTCTTATCCCTCCTGGAAAATTTATACCATTAGCTGAAGAGGCTGGTCTGATTGGGCAAATTGGAGAATATGTACTCGACACTACAATGGAGCAAGCTAGGATCTGGCATACTGAGGGATTCACTGATCTAAGAATTGCGCTAAATGTTTCAAGCATGCAGCTTCAATCGCCTGAAATTGATAACTTGCTAGCTAAAATTACCTCTAAAGATAGCTTTGACAGTTGTCAAATCGAATTGGAAATCACTGAGTCTATATTAATGGAACAGTCAGATGATATTCTGAGGCGGCTACAAGTCATGCGTAATAATGGTGTACATATATCGATTGATGATTTTGGTACAGGCTACTCTTCACTAAGCTGCCTAAAGTCACTACCTATAGATAGGCTAAAAGTCGATCAATCCTTTGTGCATAATATTGCAGGTGATGGAAGTGATTCGGCAATTGTCAATACTATCATCACCATGGCAAAGAAACTTGGTCTTGATGTGATCGCAGAAGGTGTTGAGACTGTTGATCAATTGGACTATTTATCACGGCATGACTGTAATGAAGTTCAGGGTTTCATCTTTAGTCATCCCTTGCTGCCAGATGATTTTTCAAAAATGCTGAATAGTGGCGGTAAAATCTACCCCGAAGCCGTTTATAACTAGTGTGGTAGTGGAAGCTTGTAGCTCATGTGTTCTATGGATCGAAGGAGAGAACTGGGGAAGCTACAACAACGATTTAGAGTGAACGCCCGTCGGACTAATTTATATCCCCCTCTCCCTGGCCTCTCCCACAAGGGTGGGTCTCTGCCCCACCATTAAGGGCTAAAACGTAGGATGTGGTGAGGCACGAACCGCATCAATAAGAGAGTGCAGTGGTTCACAAGCATCAATGATAACGAGTCCTTTGTAGTGCAATTGCCCTGGGGCATTGGTAAGCATACAGCACAAAAAATATGGCGAGCAGTTGACCGCTTCTCACTGTTTTCTTAGATCTTAACGTTGGTCTCTAGGCCACTCTTGATTTCGAATGACCGATGTTGATTCCATTTGTCTCCCCACTCCAATTGGTAACTGCCTGCTTTTAATGGGATGGGCTCTTTATCCATTGTTCCCTGCTTAATAACCTTGCCCTCACCATTGACCACACGAAAAGGGGGATGCAGTGACTGCGCCATTCGTTGGGTAAGCTCTTCAGGAGTACTGGCATCCAGAAAGACGCCATTGCCTGCCTGAGCCCAATCTTTAAACAGACGCTTCAAGCCATTATCACCGATTGAGAAACCAACTACATTGATTCGTACTTCTTTGCCTCTATTTATCAGGCGCTGAATACTTGCTTTGGGGTCGCCGCTACAGGTCTCCTCCCCATCGGTGAGTAAGATAACTATTGCTGGGCCTTTGTGTCCAACCAAATCCAGAACCACCTGGTCTAGGGAATCAGCGATTGGTGTTTTAGCTAGGTTTTGTGCTTGAATCCTGTTGATTGTTTGCGAGACTTCCATCTTATCCAAGACAGAGAGTGGAATCTCAAGATCGGACTGACAGCTGCCTGCTTTATGATGGCCAAAGACCCGTAGGGCAAATTTAGTTTTATCACCCAACTCTTTTTGTACCATCTGCTCCAATGCGGATTGTGCCACTGCCATCCGTGTCTTTGTGCCCTCTCTTTTCAACATGCTGCCAGAGGCATCCAGAATAACCTCCACTGCTTTATCCTTAAGAGGAGAAGTGTCTGTAGAATGCGCAACAATAGATAGTGAACCCGGTTTTGTGCTTGGTGTGACATCAAGCACAGTTTCTACTAAAATCCGATGATTGCGATTCTGATAACAGAGACGATAACGACCTGGCTTGTCTGGTGCTTTCAGCTCAACAGGATTTCCCCATTTGGTATATGACCAATCGTTCAAATCTTTCTCATCATTCCGCAGAATGGCAATGTAATCTCCCTCGCCATCCGGTCCTTGCCAATTTACATTAAAGTTCTCTCCAGCTTTGACAGGGCCAGATAATTTCAGTTCAGTAGGGGTGGATATGACCTGAATGGGTTGTCTTGCCAGGATCAAGTGTGAGTTGCCAGTCTGGTAGCGTATTTCATAATCGCCAGGTTCAATAGGTAACATTAATTCAACTGGTTCACCTGCCTGAGCCAAATACTGATAAGAAAAATAGCTCTCGTTTGATGCTCCAACAGAGGAGATAGCCAGATAGTCATTCTTACCTGCAGGGCCTTCCCATTGAACCGATATCCGGTGCCCAACTTTACCCGATGGTTGTGCTCGAATGGTGGCTGAGGCGGCTTTCACCGTTATCGGTTTTGAGAGTAAAGGGAGCTTGTAAAACCCTGACATATATCGGATCTCATACATTCCTGGCTCTTCGGGTGCATGTATGGTGGTCGGCGAACCTTCTTTGCAGTATTGGTAATCTTGATAGGCGCCAGGTTGTGCATCGGCCTGCGCTATTGTGATCCAATCATCCCCATCGAGGGTTCCATGGAATTCGACTTCTATTTCTGAACTCGCAGCGACCTGTTCTGGGAAAGTCATGTCTACGTGGGCGGGCACCGCCTCGATTCTTTTGCGTGCCAAGACCCTTCCCAGCCTTTCACTATTAAGTCGGATTTCGTAAAAGCCCACCTCAATCGGCATAAATAGAGTAAGAGTCGATCCCTTATTGGTGTACTCGAATTGTTCATACTCTCTATCGCTCGCGTTGGGTGAAACTATCGTGATATAGTTTCCTGGATCCTGCTTACCCAGCCAATCTATTTTAACCTTAGATGTAATCTTTGCTTGATCTGGGGCCAATATCTGATAGTTAGTCTGGCCATTTTCCTCTTCAGCCGCGCAGGCAGATTCAGCGAGCGTGATCTGAAGCCCCATCACAAGCATTACCAAATAAGCAACACGCATAAAGCAATTCTTCCTTGTTGATTCCTCAAAAATCCAGTTTACTAGAATACTAGAATGGAAGTAAGTCATAGTAGCTCTTTCTGCTTTATTGTGTTAATTGGTTCAGCTATTGAGCTACTGGTTATCAAACACTGATAAGAAAAATTATTCGATGGCTTGATGGAAACTGGGCGGAGGCACTGAAAGGTAGATTGTCTCGGTGGCTGGTGAGGCTGAGTTGTGGTCGTTGTCAACGGCAAGAGCAAAGCTGTTCTTAAGTTCTCAACCTTAATGCCGATATCATGCAGAGGTGCGCTGTATTAGGAAGTCGAAGGGGGGGATGTGGTTTTTTCAAAGTTATCGATACGTGCTCGGCTGTTGGTTGTTAACGCTATTTCATCTGCGTTATTTATTATTGCAATTTACTACGTTCTCCTAGGAATGGACGCAGTTAATCAGCAGTTTACTAATTTTATTAATCATGATCAGAAGCGTCTTGAAATGCTCCGAACTATGCAGGCAGAGGGCTCGCAAGCTGTCATCGCAGCGGCAAAAA
>JARRQF010000022.1:0-19635 GCA_037382065.1 Candidatus Thiodiazotropha sp.
GGACTGTCGTTTTCGCTTGCGGAGTCTGTGTCATCCAATCATTCACTTGATTGTTACGGACGTTGAAGCAAGAAGCCTCGTCCAAAGCAACTTGTTGCGCCGGGCGGGGAGTAGTCACTCTACGCCGCATAGCCCGAGAGCGAATACCGTTGAGCATGCCAGCGCCAGGAGCAGCCCTTTGAAGCCCCTGCATTTTTTCCTGACTTTACTGCTTTTGGTGAGTATTGAAGCCGTTATTCTGCTTTATAACTACTGGCGGGAAATCGACAATCACTTGCAACTGCTTGATACCACGCAGCAAACTGCCTTCGCCAGTAGTCTCGATAGCTATCAGCGCTTGATTGAAGTGTTTTATGAAGAGCGATTTAATCTGCTGCCTACTGCCACACTTCTCGAACAGGCTGCCAGCGCCGAGAAAAACCAGCAAGCCACGTTGCGCAACCAGCTCTATCAACGCTTCCTTTCAAGCTATGAAAACCTACAGCGCAAGGGGATTCAAACCCTACAATTTGTGTTAAAAAACGGAGAATCTTTTTTACGTTTTAACCACCCCGATCGGTATGGCGACCAGATTGCGGATAAGCGGCCAATGCTTAATAGCGCTCTGCACGGCAGATCCCAGGGAGGTATCCTGGAGAATAGCTGGGGCTATCCATGCTTTCATTTTACTTTTCCCATTATGGGTGAACAGGATGTGGCTGGCGCCGTAGACTTCGGGGTCTCTTTCGTGGCTATTCGAGACGCCCTGCTGCGGTCCATAACTACCGGAGACATTCAATACCACTTCATTCTGAAACAGGATCTGCTTGAATCGATCACTTTTCCACCGTCAAAGGCACTTTTTCGCCCATCCCAAATAGGTCCAGACTACCTACTAGAAAAAACAGAGAGCGGCTCATCACAATCGACCAACCTGCATAAAATCGAATCCTTTTTACACTCTGATCCAGCGGCGAGAGAGGCTCTTGCAAATGGTGACAAACTATCAACTAAACTCTGCATTTCATTTGATGGCTGCTATGCTATCAATCTCCAGGCCTTACGGGATAGTCGCCAACGTATCGCAGGATATATTCTCAGCTACAGTCCAATGAGGGTGTTACAACATCTCAGAGGTTCTTACCAGACAATCTTTTTCTTAGGTTGTCTGCTAACTCTGATCACACTCTACCTTTTCCATCGCTGGCTGCAGATTACCCAACGCCTTCGCACCATTTCGGATCATATGGCGGAAGGGATGTATGTAGAGGATATTCACGGCAAAATACTTTATGCAAACCCAACCGCCAGTAAAATTCTAAAATACTCTAATAAACAGTTACTTGGCAAGAAATCCCAGCAACTCATTCAGTGTAACAAAGAAGGCTCTGCAGTCGATAGCAATCAATGTTTGCTTCAGAAGAGCACCCTGCGAGGTGAGACTTACAAGAGTGATGATGAGCACTTTCGCTGTCAGGATGGAACCTTGATTCGGGTTAGCATTGTTAGCTCGCCATACTGGATTAATGGCAATATTTACGGTGCAGTTGTGCTATTTCGCAATATCACTAAAGAGTATGAGATCAAAAAGCGCCAGCACCGCAGTGATGTCGCCATTAACACGCTTGCAGAAGGCGTCATAGTGACAGATCAGCATGGAAATATTGAAGCGATCAACCAGGCAGTTACAGAAATCACCGGCTATATGGAACATGAGGTATTGGGAAAAAATCCAAGACTGATGAACTCTGGTCGGCATAATAAGGCCTTCTACGCAGCAATGTGGGGGCAGCTAA
Organism: Candidatus Thiodiazotropha sp.; assembly: GCA_037382065.1. Lineage (GTDB taxonomy): Bacteria > Pseudomonadota > Gammaproteobacteria > Chromatiales > Chromatiaceae > Thiodiazotropha. The sequence goes on from JARRQF010000022.1 coordinate 1,776, forward strand.
CCATTGAGGGACACTGGGAGGGTGAGATTTGGAATCGCCGAAAGAATGGTCAGATCTACCCCGCACATCTACGCATCATCAGTGTATTGGATGAGCATGGGAATATTTCAGAATATGTTGGCATTTTTAACGATATTACTGAGAAACGCCGGCATGAACAAGAACTTCATAAGCTTGCCTATACCGATCCACTTACAAAACTACACAATCGGACTTCATTTCTTGAGATGTTTGGCCATGCATTGGCCCATGCAGAACGTCGACGCAGCCGCTGTGCTCTACTCTATCTCGACCTCGACCGTTTTAAAAAGATTAACGATACCTTGGGTCATATCATTGGCGACAAGGTTTTAATTGAAACCGCTCAGCGGCTGAATCGGGCTGTACGAAACAATGATGAGATCGCCCGGCTCGGAGGCGATGAGTTTATCGTGTTACTGGAAGACATACACCAGGATGATGCTCCAGCGCGGGTGGCACGTAAAATCATTAGCCTGCTCAGACAGCCGATTTTCCACGATCCCCATACACTGCACATCACGGCTAGTGTTGGCATCGCCATCTATCCAGAGGATGGCAAAGATTCCACCACGCTACTAAAAAATGCCGATTCGGCGATGTATATGGCCAAACGCGAAGGACGCAATAGCTTCCACTACTTTACCCAGGCTATGGCAGCGAAGGAGGATAATCGATTTAAACTCGAAATTGACCTCCACACAGCTCTCATGAATGATGAATTCCTGCTGCGTTATCAACCAATAGTGAACCTAACCACTGGCGAGACTACCGGCCTCGAAGCACTGCTTCATTGGCAACACCCACAACGGGGGCTACTCTGCGCTGGGGAGTTTCTCGATTTAGCACACGATGCCGGTGTGATGCGAGACATTACCAACTGGGTGATCACCGAATCGTGTGGCCAAATGCTAGACTGGCTTGATGATAAACTGGAGCCTGGTCGCATAACAATCAACATCGATTCTCACACGTTCAATAGTAGTGATGCCTATGATCAAATTTGTAGAACAGTCGAGATGACCGGTGTCAGTCCACATCGGGTAGAGCTAGAAATATCAGAAAGAGGCCTACTAGAAAAACCCCTTGATGATCCACTCTGGGAGCAATTCGTCAATCTAGGCTTTACCTTATCTATCGACGATTTTGGGACCGGAGAATCATCACTCTACCGCCTGAAGCACCTACCAGTGAGCGCACTTAAAATAGACAACTCATTCGTGCAAGATATTGAAAGCGATGAAAATAACCGTAGCATCGTTCGCACAATCATTGCAATGGGCAAAAGTCTTGGCCTAAAAATCCTCGCCGAGGGTGTTGAGAACCAGCAGCAACTCTCTTTTCTTTGTGAAATGAACTGCAATGAGGCTCAAGGTTTTCTGTTTTCTAAGGCACAGCCGGCAGAGACTATCACGCAGTTACTCTCAAGCAACCGGAACTGGAAGGTGGCCAGCTGCAAAAACGAAGCATAAGCGACGCATTGACATCCTATTCCGATGATTCACATTTCATGGCAAACTACTACAGTAGAGTATTAGGATACCGGGTAGGGTTTCCAAAAACCAAGTACCCTATCCAGAACAACATGAGGCCTACAACCGATATGAATGAAACGTTAATGGTACTGCCCAGTTCCCGAGCAGAAGAGATCCGCTTGGTAAAGGTTCCTAACGACCTGAATCACAATGAAGCCTATCGCTTCGCAACCGGCATTATCGCCCAGGCAGAGGAGAACAATGCCAACTATCATTGGGATGATATTGCAGAAGCCTTAGAGGCGCGAGGATTCGAAACCATTGAAGCCATGATTGGGCCTGCGCTTGATTAGAGGCTTGGTATCCATTGACAGCCTCCTGCCTGCCCTAAAGAACAGGGGGTTCATACGCTCTCAGGATGCAATAGTCTAAATCTGAGTCAACTGCTCCATCACGTTTACCCCAAAACTTCACGGACACCGTTACTCAGAGAGTAACCATAAAATTAAACAATTTTCAAAAAAACAGCAAATTAGCCACAGAATGAGGTGGTCTACTGAATTTTTAGGTTAAAAGGTCCAGCGACCACCTCTGATTAATCGATATCCTCATACTCATCAAGATCCATTTGCAGCAAAATTGCTTTGCGCAATAGCTTTTGTTCATTCCGTTGAGTCTTTTTCAGAGTGCTGATCTCTTTTTCGAGATCCTGAATACGGTAGATCAGCTCATCAGCATGGGGCATTGGCGCTGCAGTCTGTTGCGTTTTTTGTTCTGGTTGTAGTAAATTTTGTTCTGACAGTAGGGGTTGTTCTGGCTGTAGAATCTGTTCTGATTGTTGTTTTTGTTCTGATTTCGGTTGTGAGGTTGGCATCTGTTGATTGCCTGACATCCCACTAGGATGCAGTGGAGAAACCGAGGCCAATTGTGGAGATTGAGCTTGTCGCTGCAATTCGTTTAGCGGGGGTGGGTCAAAGCTCACCTCCTGTTCCAACTCCTGCATCACTGAGAGTACGGCATTCTTACCCATAGAATGCAACTCTTCCAAACAACCGAACAGCATCAGGCGATCACACATCGCATTAATTCGGCGTGGCACGCCTCCAGTGAACTTGAATATCATCTGAAAAACACCATCATCAAAAGTCGGGTCCTGTTTCCAGCCGACCAGCTGCAGGCGGTGCAGAATATACTTCTCTGTCTCTTCAGCACTCAGGGGGTCCAGATGATAGGATGCGATGATCCTCTGGCGTACTTGCTCCATACCAGGGCTTTGCAAGGTACGTTTGAACTCCTCTTGACCCAGTATAAAGGTCTGCACAAGCGCTTTATTATTAACTTGGAAGTTTGACAACATTCGCAGCTCTTCCACAGATCGGGGAGGCAGATTCTGCGCTTCATCAACGACCAATAACATCTGCTTTCCTTCTGAGTGGCGAGCACGGGCGATCGCCTCCAGATTGTGCAGCAACGTCGCCTTATTGAGCCCTTCATGGGCCAATCCAAATGAAGCACAGACCATACGCAACATATCATCCGGGTCAACCTGCGTGGTCACCAGCTGGGCGGCCATGACATTCTTCTCATTAAGCTCATCGAACAGATTTCGCACCAATGTTGTCTTACCAGTACCAATCCCACCGGTAATGACAATAAAGCCCTCCCCCTGCTCCAGTCCATAACGCAGATAGGCCATGGCACGATTGTGGCCTTTGCTGTTAAAGAAGAATTTATGGTCCGGTGTCAGCTGAAACGGCTTTCCATTGAGTTTGTAAAAATCATCATACATGTTGATTGGCCTTCACGTTGTTTCTGTGCTTTCCTGCTTGAGCTGGCTACCAGCCACTGAGATACAAAAGCCGCTGGATGGCGGCAAACTTCTACTACTTGCGATACCTAGGTCGCAATTAGCTATATTATGCAATTAATCACGCATTTTTCCTACTGCCCATATTCCAACCTAGGTGAACTACTTACAGCTAAAGCCACCAAGCTTCCCATCAAGCGGCGTTAGCCATTGGGCTGTTGTTCGCATTTGAATGCTTGCAAGCATTTCATACCTAAATCATACTAGGCCTATGGGAGAAGACAACCATGTGCACCTATTGGTGGAATATCCATCAAAGCAGGTGTGTCTGTACTACTGAACAGCCTGAAAGGTGTGCCAGCTGATTGCTGCGCAAAGAAAGGCCAGACTTGAAGAAGTGATACAGGGAAATCTCTTATGATCGCCATCGTACTTTGCCTCCTCATGTGGTGGTGCACCTATTGGCATCATCAAACAGTAATAGAGCAACAACAGGCAGCTGCTGTATCCGCGCTATTCATCCCTGCTCTAAACGTCGGGGCTTTTCGCGCAGTTAGGTAAATCTAAAAAATGGATTGATTCCCCCTTGCCTTCCTACCAACTAAGGACCAAAAACAGAGATGCGTCCACAAAACATAACTATAATCAGGAGACACTATGCTCAAATCTGGAGATAGGGCACCATCATTTGAGTTGCCCGACTCTGACATGCACATCGTCACGTCAGAACAATTTGTAGGAGAGAAAAATTTAGTCATTTACTTCTACCCAAAGGATGATACAACCGGCTGCACCATTGAAGCAGTAGAGCTATCAGATTTAATTGATGATTTTGCTCAACTAGACACCCAAGTGATCGGGATCAGTAAAGATAATTGTGTCAGCCATGCTGCTTTTCGAGATAAACATGGATTGACGGTACAACTACTTGCAGATACAGAGGGAGAAGTTTGCAGTGCCTATGATGTTTGGCAGGAAAAAGAGAAAAATGGAGAGAAACGCATGGACATACTTCGCTCGACATTTATTATCGATAAATCCGGCGTGATTCAAGCAGCATTGTATAATGTAAAACCCAAAGGGCATGCAAAAGAAGTCATTGAATTGGTTAGAAATATTATCTAATAACCGCTTACCAATAAATAATCGAAAGTCTAGGCATGAGATGCTGAGAGCGGTTATCAAGAAGTGAAGCTTCGAACCAAGATAGTCATTCTACTATTTCTGTTCGGTTTTGCGCCGCTCACAGCTATAGTGGTCAGCAATCTTTCTTTTGTTATTGATCGGATGGAGTTTTTCTATCACAAGGCCTATCTGCAAAACCTACGCGCCGACTTCCGTGATCTAGATGAGCATCTTGCCAGTCGCAATGAAATGTTGCGGTTATTGGCCAAGCTACCAGAACCGGGGCTGATCCTCGGCCAAGAAGAGGAAGAAAAGGATCATAAACAAATAGACCAGGCTCGGGTTCGCTACACAGAATGGATTAATCAGATTCTCCGTGATCACCAGGATATCATCCAGATTCTATTTCTCGACCTGCAGGGTAAACCACGCTATTGGCTGGAATTAAACTCCCACACTCACCAGTGGGAACCCACCATTAAAAAACCCGACATGCCATCTAAGGATTTCTTCAAACGCAGTGTAAATCAGAAGTTTGGACGTGTGGCAGCGAGCAAGATTAACTTAAATTCCAGTGCAACCCTTCTTGACCCCCACCGATTCATGACCCTGCGTATGATCAGTCCGATCCTTAGTAGCGACAAGAGTAAACAGATCACCACAATTGGCGCCGTCGTAATCAACATTGATGTTGGTGGCATGGCAAATGCCTACAGAAACACTCTATGGGTGACTAACGACGGCACATATCTTGCCGATCGCCTGGGCAAAAAGTTTCCAGGCCAGGCATTTAAAGACTTCAAGGACCTGCAATCACTCTTTGAAGAGGGCAAACTGGCCCTTTGGGAGGGGCGAGGCCGTCAGGTCATCTGGGTGCCGATGTTTACGACTGAGAGTTCAGGTCCCCTTTGGGTAGGGCGTCCAGTTGATCCGTCACCAATGAACTCATTCCGCAATGTTCTTATCAGCCGGGTTACGACCATTGTTCTCGTGGTCCTAATCACTCTGCTGATGGTGGCCCGCTGGATAGCGCTACGCACCGAGCAATTTGGCGAAAGGCTGCGAGATGGCGTTGAGCGAGTATTGCGGGAGGATTCAGCCGTTCGTTTCGACTGGCACGGATCCAGCGAAATCAAAGAGCTGGGAAAACAACTGACTGAACTGGCAGAAACCCATTACCAACAAGCGAAGCAGCAACGCCACCATGCTGACCAGCTGGAAGAGTCAAATCGCTATAAATCGGAATTTCTTGCCAATGTCAGTCACGAACTTCGCACACCGCTTAACTCCATTCTACTGCTTTCAAAACTGCTTAGCGAGACCAGTACCCAGTTCAGTTCAGAACAGCAAAAACAGCTACAGGTCATCCATGAAGCAGGCTGCGACCTACGTGCTTTGATCGATAACATCCTTGATCTTTCCAGAATTGAAGCAGGAAAGACGAACTTCACACTGCAAAAGGTCTCTCTGCGCGTCCTTTTGAGTGAGTTGGTGGATTTAGTGAAACCCCAGTTCGATGCCAAACACCTCTATTTAAAGCTTGAGATTGACGACTCATTGCCTGATACCTTCCTTTCCGATCAAGAAAAGGTTCGTCAGATACTAAAAAACTTTCTCTCCAATGCACTCAAATTCACCCACCAGGGAGGTGCCATACTGCGTGCCTACAGTCATCCGACCTCACAACAGCAGCCAATCTGCTTTGCTGTCGAGGATAGTGGCATCGGCATTGCCCCCAATAAACAGCAGCTGGTATTTGAGGCATTTAAGCAAGCAGATGGCTCTACCCGGCGTCAGTTCGGCGGCACTGGACTGGGCTTGAGTATCAGCCGTGAACTGAGCCATTTGCTGGGCGGGACTATTATGCTGGAAAGTAGCGAGGGAGAGGGTGCCACTTTCACGCTCTGCCTTCCCTGCGAATTTGATTATCAGGAACTTCCTGCATCTCAGATTGAAATTGAATGTTATGAGGAGCCGGAGCTGCTGCGTGAAGTCACTAACATACCTCAATCAGAGAGTGTGCAACAGACTCCCCCTTTCAAAGGACTGAGGGTGCTTATTGTTGACGATGACCTGCAAAACCTGCTCGCCTTGACACCATTACTGGAAGCCTGGGGATTTGAGGTCATTGCTGCAGGAGACGGCCAAGAGGCGATCGACACTCTCAACGATGACCATGATTTCTGCTTGGTGTTAATGGACATCATGATGCCTGAAGTGGATGGCTATGATACGATCAAACATATACGCGAGAAGATGGCGTTCGAAGAGTTGAGCATTATCGTTCTCAGCGCGAAGAATACAGTACAAGACCGCACACTAAGCCTGGATGCCGGAGCAGATGATTTTATTGCAAAACCCGTCGACCCAGAACAGTTGTTGGCACTCATCAATAGCCAGATATCAGGGCTATTGAGTCATTAAATGCTCCGTATAATTACTTTGGGTTGCTAAAGACCAGCTCATGGGGTGAGTTCTAGGATAAACTAACCAGTCACTGTTAGCATGAAAAGATACGCCGGTTTCAAACTTCTGATCGTGGATGACCACGAACATAATCTTTTTACATTGCGCACACTGATAGCGCGCTACATGGATGTTGAGATTTTGGAAGCCACCTCAGGTCAACAGGCGGTAGATACCGCAGTCAAAGAATCCGGTATCGATTTAATCATACTGGATGTGCAGATGCCTGGAATGGATGGCTTCCAGACAGCCTCTATGCTTAAAATTCGCAATAAAACCAAGCATATCCCTATCATATTCCTTACTGCGGCATTTAAGACTGAGGAGTTCCAGCAAAAGGGCTATGAAGTGGGTGGCGTCGATTACTTGCTAAAACCTATTGATGATAACCAGTTACTGAATAAGATCAGCACCTATTTCCGACTCATCGAAAAAGAGCGAGAACTCAACAGGGTATTGGAGCAAAAGGTTGCGGAAAGAACGGCTGAACTGGCTGCTGCCAAACAGCACCTTGAGAATATCATTACTCATATGGGCGAAGCCCTGTTGGTACTCACCCCTCTTGGTGAGATTGAATCAGCCAATCCGGCAGCCTGCAAAATGCTTAACTACAGTGAACCTGACCTATTACAGATGTCCATTGGTGATGTCTTCGAGGAAGAGGAAGAGGAGCAAGCTGGGGCATTTTTTGGCACTTGGCTCGAGGCATTGATCCGTACTGGTGCGCTGAGCCGAATCGAGGCAAGATTCATTGCCAAGGATAGACGCCGTGTACCAATACTCATTTCCCGTACAGCCGTTAAAGGCAGCGATGGCGAAATCCACCATATTATCTGTATCGCTAAAGATATGACCGGTTATATCCGTGAGGGGAGCGGGGCGAATGCCCCGTTACAAAGCCCGTAAGGGTATCTTTTAACCAAGGAGTGTCTATGGCCGTTTTTGTATTGAACAAACAGAAGAGTCTGGCGAACAAGCCCGACCAGTTGGACAGCGTGAAGAGTGCGCTTGTGGTGGTGCAGGGCAAGACGCAACAACGCAGTGACGGCTATGCTTACTTCCCACAACCAACGATAGCATTGAATAAAAAGGAGACAGCGAGACAGGCCGCCTGATGGCGGATGCTATCCCTCCCCGATCTGAAGAACGGGGTTTCTCGCGTAGAATCTAATGAATGAACCAAATGAACCGCTTCTCACAGAGAATGAAGATACTTCACTGACTGCCAATGCTCTCAAGGCCATGGCGCATCCACTACGCTGGAAGATTCTCTGCTCGCTTGGAGAACATGAGCTTTCCGTCGGAGAGATTGTTGAACGAACGGGGACCTCGCAAAGCAATATCTCTCAGCATCTTGAGCAGCTGCGCAATAAAAACATCGTGGTGTCACGTAAAGAGGCGAATCGTATCTACTACCGCATCCGTAATCATCAGCTACTCGATCTGATTGGCATTATGCGCAATGTGCTCTGCCCAGCCAATCTCGATGACCGTTACCCAAGATAAGCGGCAAAAGTAATGGATGAGCGCATAATCGAGTTAGAGAGCCGTATCGCATTCCAGGATGAGGCGATTAATAGCCTGAGTGATACCATCGCCACCCAACAACAGCGGATCGAAGCGTTGGAGAGAACATTTGAAGCCTTGCGGGAAAAACTCAAAACACTCACCCCCTCTCCCTTACGAGGAGATGAAATCGAGCCGCCACCACCCCACTACTAACAGGCTAATCGCCGCTGTACAGCTCTACCTGCATCTTTGGCGGCATCTGCAAATGAAACCCCTGTGCCGAAAGATTTTTCATCACAACCGATACATCTTCACGCGCTAATTTTCGTTGCTTATTGAGTATGAGTTCCATGACCATCACAGGGACTCCAAACTTTTTCAGAAGCGCGTTAGGTACGTTGGTAAAATCATCTTGACGGGAGATGTAAAGGTACATCTCCTCCTTTCGTGAACTACGGTATACCCAGCAAGCTATCTCTTTTTCAGACAAAACGTCAGTCCGCATTAACCGACAAGGCTGGTATTGGCTTCAAATGCCATATATCACGATTATATTCAGCAATGGTTCGATCTGTTGAAAAATAACCGCTTTTAGCACTGTTAAAAATACTCATGTGCGTCCACAGTTTTTTATTCCGATAGGTTTCTGCTGCCCTATTCTGGGCTTCGATATAGCTCCGAAAATCGGCTGCTGTCATCCATGGATCGTAAGGACTACGTATAGACTCAATGATGGGTGTGAATATGCCTGGCTCAAACTGGTTGAAATAATCACATTCCAGTAACTGCATAACTCGTTTCAGGTCATTATCCTGCTCAATGATACCGTTCGGTAGATATTGAGCACGTAGTCCCTCAACCTCCTCACTGGTTAAACCAAAAAGAAAGAAATTCTCTTCGCCCACCTCTTCAAGGATCTCTATGTTAGCGCCATCCAGAGTTCCGATGGTAACGGCGCCATTCATCATGAACTTCATATTACCGGTGCCTGAAGCCTCTTTACCCGCTGTTGATATCTGTTCAGAGAGGTCGGTACCTGGTGCAATCACTTCCATCGCCGTAACCCGATAGTTCGGTAGAAAAGCCACTTTTAGCAAGTCACCGACATCCTCATCGTTATTGACCACTTGGGCAACACTATTGATCAGCTTAATGACCAGCTTGGCCATCTGGTATCCAGGCGCTGCTTTGCCACCAATGAGTACACATCGGTTGGTCCAGTTCTCTGTATCTCCAGCCTTGATCCGATTATAGAGATGGATAACATGAAGTATGTTTAATAGCTGACGTTTATATTCATGGATACGCTTTACCTGGACGTCAAACATTGCCTCAGGATCAAACGTTACATTGCAATCCTGTTTAACCAGCTTGGCCAGCAAGCACTTATTCTCAAACTTAACCTTCTGCCATTTAAGCTGAAAATCGGTGTTATCTATTAATTTCAGCATCTTTTCCAGATCTGGCAGATGGGAGATCCAGCCATTCCCTACCGTCTCATCGACCAGCTCTCGCAGACCTGGATTCGAGGCCGCCAACCAACGGCGGGGGGTCACCCCATTCGTCTTGTTATTAAAGCGTTCTGGCCAGAAGTGATAAAAATCTAGAAACAGGCCCTGCTTTAATAATTGCGTGTGCAATGCAGCCACCCCATTGACCGAAAAGCTACCAACAATTGCCAGATATGCCATGCGTACCATTGGCTCATGACCCTCTTCGATAATCGACATCCGGCGTAACCGGTCGCTATCTCCTGGCCAATGCTGAGCCACCTGACTAAGAAAACGGGCGTTGATTTCGTAGATAATCTCCAGTAATCGAGGCAATAGACTGTTGAATAGCTTCACTGGCCAACGCTCAAGGGCCTCTGGGAGCAAGGTATGGTTGGTATAGGCCATGGTGTGGCTGGTGATTTCCCAAGCCCTCGACCATGAAAGCCCCTGTTCATCCATCAGCTGCCGCATTAACTCGGCCACTGAAATACTGGGGTGGGTATCATTGAGTTGAAAACAGTTTTTATGAGCAAAATCGGTAAAGTTTTCGTGTCCCTCTTTCCACTCCCGAATCACATCTTTAAGACTCGCAGAGGCAAGAAAATATTGTTGCCGTAAGCGTAGTTCCTTACCATTTTCACTGGCATCGTTGGGATAGAGCACCATGGTGATGTGCTCGGCATTGTTTTTTGCCTCAACCGATTCGGTATAACCACCGGCATTGAACTCTTGGAGATTGAATTCATCGGTGGCAGCAGCCTTCCACAAACGAAGTGTATTAACGGTACCATTGCGATACCCTGGCACCGGCAGATCGTAGGGCACAGCCAGTACATCTTGGGTATCTACCCAACGAACGTTGCCGTTAATGTGCTCAGTACGACCACCAAATTTAACCTGTTGCGTATACTCCGGCCGTTCCAACTCCCAGGGATTACCGTCGCGTAGCCAGTGATCTGGCTCTTCAATCTGGTGGCCTTTGGCAATATGCTGGCGGAACATGCCATACTCATAGCGTAAACCGTAGCCCCGTACTGGTAGTTGCAGTGTCGCACAACTATCGAGAAAACAGGCAGCCAAGCGACCCAAACCGCCATTACCCAAGCCAGCATCTGGCTCACTCTCCTGGATACTATCCAAATTAATACCAAGATCGATAAAGGCCTTACTCACCTCGTCATCGATATCCAGGTTGAGAATTGCGTTACTCAAAGTTCTCCCCACCAGAAATTCCAGAGAAAGGTAGAATGTGCGTTTGCAATCCGAATCTTCATAGGTCAAACGAGTCAGCTTCCAGCGCTCTATCAGCCGATCTCTAATGGCTAGTGCTAGCGCTTTGTAAGGATAATGACTGGAGGTGCAGTGATCATCTCTTCCCAAAGTGTGGGCAAAATACCGCCTAAAGTCGAAGGAGATCGCTTCCGCTTCCATGCCAAGTGGAGGCAGAGCAGCCAGTGGATTGCAGGCACTTCCCGATGATTTGCTAGAAGTGGTTTGACTTTTTTTCATATGTGACCTGTTAACTTGGAAAGATTACGGCGCGACACCCTCATTTTTATAGGGTGTTGTGCAACAGCATGGGTTTACCACAAAGGCAGATCGGTGGTTCCCATTAGAAACTCATCGACTGCTCTGGCACACTGTCGTCCTTCGCGAATGGCCCAAACCACCAGAGACTGTCCACGACGCATATCACCTGCTGTGTAAACACCGTCGATAGAGGTTTTATAGGCACCAGCACCTTCGGTTGAAGCCTTCACGTTGCCACGTCCATCCAACTCGACGCTCAGCTCTTCCAACACACCTTCATACACAGGATGGACAAAACCCATGGCCAGGGTGACCAGATCAGCCTTCAATTCAAATTCGGAACCGGCAATCTCACTCATTTTCCAGTTTCCGGCTGAGTCTTTTTCCCACTCGACCTTAATGCAGCGAACTGCTGCCAAATTGCCTTTGCCATCATCCAGAAAAGCCTTAGTGGCCACTTGCCACATGCGCTCGCAACCCTCTTCCTGGGAGCTTGAAGTACGCATTTTATTAGGCCATTCAGGCCAGGTGGTACCTTTCTCCTCCTTTTCGGGAGGCTTAGGTAGAATTTCCAGTTGTGTAATGGAGGCCGCGCCGTGCCGGCTTGAGGTGCCGATGCAGTCGGAACCTGTATCACCGCCGCCGATTACCACAACATGTTTGCCTTTGGCAGAGATAAAGTCATCAACCTTATCCCCTTGAACCCGGTGACTGTTGCTCCGCAGAAAATCCATCGCAAAGTGAACACCTCGCCATTCTCGACCTGGAACCGGCAAATCTCGGGGCTTTTCCGAACCACCGGCAAGCACTACGGCATCGTAATCGTTCAATAACTTCTTTGCCGATATGTCAACACCAATGTGGCTGTTAGTCCTGAACTCAACGCCCTCTGTGCGCATCTGCGCCATGCGTCGGTCGATAATCTTTTTATCGAGCTTGAAATCGGGTATGCCATAGCGCAACAGACCACCAATCCGATTCTGTTTTTCATACAGCACCACCGCATGCCCTGCACGGGCCAACTGCTGTGCCGCAGCCATTCCAGCAGGACCGGAGCCCACTACCGCAACACGTTTGCCACTTTTGTGTTCAGCGATCTGGGGCTTGACCCAACCTTCGCTCCAAGCCTTTTCAATAATGCTGTATTCGATGGTCTTAATGGTAACTGGGGCATCATCCAAATTCAGGGTACAGGCAGCCTCACAAGGTGCAGGACAGATGCGGCCAGTAAACTCCGGAAAATTATTGGTGCTGTGCAACACATCAATAGCCGCCCGCCAATCACCCCGATAGATCAAGTCATTCCAGTCCGGAATAATGTTATTGACTGGACACCCCTGGTGACAAAAGGGAATCCCGCAATCCATACAGCGGGCACCCTGTTGACTGACGCTGCCATCACTCAGTGGAATGACAAATTCATTGTAGTGAGCAACCCGGTCCGCAACCGGTGCATAAGTCCGGTCCTGGCGGGCGATCTCTTTAAATCCGGTTGGCTTACCCATAATCAGTGGCTCCCCTGACTTGCTGCAGAACTATCACTCTTTTGTGCCTGCATCTCTTTCAATGCCCGTCGGTATTCGACTGGCATAACCTTTACAAACTTTGGCAGCATAACATCCCAGTTATCCAGAAGACGCTTGGCCACCTCGGAGTTGGTATAGTGCAGATGGCGTTCAATGTGCTGCTTAAGACGTTGAGCATCATAGCGAGTCATATCGTGACTAAGATCAACCATACCGTGACTCTCCAGGTCTCCCCCTTGATGATCCAGAGCCTCTAGCGCCTTATCTTCAGCCTCAATAGGTTCCAGTTCTACCTGAGCCAGATTGCAGCGATCACTGAAATCACCCTCTTCATCCAGTACATAAGCAATACCACCTGACATGCCTGCCGCAAAATTACGCCCAGTAGGTCCAAGACAGACCACAACACCACCGGTCATATATTCGCAGCCATGGTCTCCCACACCTTCAACTACCGCAGAAGCACCTGAATTACGAACACAAAAACGCTCGCCAGCAACCCCACGGAAGTAACACTCACCGCTAATCGCACCATACAGTACCGTATTACCGACAATGATGTTATCTTCCGCCTTACTGATATGGGATCTCGTCGGCGGATAGACCACCAAGCGACCTCCAGAGAGGCCCTTGCCAACATAGTCATTGCCTTCTCCTGAGAGTTCGATGGTAATGCCTTTAGCCAACCAGGCACCAAAGGATTGTCCCGCTGTTCCATTCACCTTAATGTAGATAGTGTCGTCTGGTAGACCGGCATAGCCATATTTCTCAGCTACCCGGCCAGAAAGCATGGCGCCGAAGGTACGATTATAGTTATGGATATCGATATCGATTTTTACAGCCTCTGCCGAATCCAGTGCCGGTTTAGCAAGCTTAATCAACTCTCTATCCATTGCTTTATCCAGACCATGATCCTGGGTTTCGCAATTATAGATAGCAACACCGTCACCCGCTTTGGGTTTTAGTAATAAACGGCTGTAATCCAGGCCTTTTGCCTTCCAGTGGTTAATCGCTTTACGCATATCCAGACGATCACTCTGTCCCACCATCTCATTCCAGCTTCTGAAACCCAGTTCAGCCATCAACTGACGAGCCTCCTCTGCCACAAAGAAGAAGTAGTTAACTACATGCTGCGGGGTACCTGTAAAACGCTTGCGTAACTCAGGATCTTGGGTAGCGATCCCCACCGGACAGGTATTAAGATGGCATTTACGCATCATCAGGCACCCTTCGGCAATCAGAGGCGCAGTTGCAAAACCGATCTCGTCAGCACCCAATAGCGCGGCGATCACCACATCACGGCCAGTGCGCATACCACCATCTGCCTGCACGGCAATGCGACCTCGTAACTGATTCAGAACCAGGGTTTGATGGGTCTCTGCAAGACCAATTTCCCAGGGCGAGCCGGCATGCTTGATTGAGGTCAGAGGGCTAGCACCGGTGCCACCGTCATAACCTGAGATCGTGACATGATCCGCATGGGCCTTTGAAACACCTGCAGCCACCGTACCCACACCCACCTCAGAGACCAGCTTGACTGAGATACGCGCCTTCGGATTGACGTTTTTCAGATCATGAATCAACTGAGCCAGATCTTCAATGGAGTAGATATCGTGATGCGGTGGTGGCGATATCAGGCCAACACCGGGAGTGGAGTGACGTACCCGGGCAATCTGCTGGTTCACCTTATGCCCTGGTAACTGACCACCCTCACCTGGCTTGGCACCTTGAGCCATTTTAATTTGGATATCATCAGCATTAACCAGATATTCGGTGGTGACACCAAAGCGCCCGGAAGCAACTTGCTTGATGGCAGAACGCTCCGGGTTTCTCGAACCATCTGGCAGCGGATTGAATCGCTCGGGCTCTTCTCCACCCTCTCCAGTGTTGGACTTGCCTCCAATCTGATTCATGGCCTTAGCCAGAGTCGAGTGAGCTTCGTAGGAGATTGAGCCAAAGGACATGGCGCCAGTAGCAAATCGTTTGACGATCTCACTGGCTGGCTCAACCTCATCTAGCGACAAAGGCTGATCCGCCCGCTTGAATTCAAACAGACCACGTAAGGTCAGTAAAATCTCATTCTGGGTATTAATTGCATCCGCAAACACCTGATAGGTTGCCCAATCATTGCTACGTACGGCATGTTGCAACTTGGCAATGGTATGCGGTGTCCAGTTGTGGTCTTCGCCACGCAACCGGTAAGCATAGTCGCCACCAACATCCAGGTGCTTTTGATAGATCTGTTGATCGCCATAAGCCTTGTCATGCCACTTAACCGCTTCTGTTGCAACCTCATCCAGTCCGGCACCCTCAATCGTGGTCGTAGTGCCTGTAAAATAGGTATCGACAAATTGGCTAGATAGTCCAATCACATCAAATATCTGAGCGCCACAGTAGGATTGATAGGTAGAAATGCCCATTTTGGACATGACCTTTTTAAGCCCTTTGCCAACCGCCTTGATATAGCGTGTTTGTGCTTCCTGAAAACTCAGCGACTCGGTTAGATTCGGCAATAACGACTGAATCGTGTCAAACGCTAGATAGGGATTGATCGCTTCGGCACCATAGCCAGCCAAGGTTGCAAAATGATGCACTTCAAGGGCTGCACCAGTCTCCAGAACCAGCCCCGATTCAGTACGCAGACCTTTTTTAATCAGGTGGTGGTGAACCGCTGAAGTCGCCAATAGAGCGGGAATACTGATATTATCCGCATCAACTTTCCGATCAGAAAGTATCAGGATATTATAGCCCTCCCGAACTTTGGATTCTGCCAACACACAAAGTGCCGTCAATGCCGGTTCCATCCCCGCTGCCCCATTCATCACGGGATAGACAATGTCCAGCGTCTTGGTGCGAAAAGCACCTCCTGTGTTGTCTTCGATATGCCGGACCCGCTCCAGATCCTCATTGGTGAGAACCGGCTGACTGACTTCCAAACGCATGTGAGTGCCGGCATCTGCTAAATTCAGTAGATTAGGCCTGGGTCCGATCAAGCTGACCAGCGACATCACCAACTCTTCGCGAATCGGATCGATAGGCGGGTTTGTCACCTGCGCAAAGTTTTGCTTGAAGTAGGTAGATGGGTGCTTAGCCCTTAAGGAGAGCACCGAGGGAGGATTGTCCGCTCCCATGGAACCCGTTGCCTCCTGCCCCGTCAACACCATGGGCGTAAGCAGAAATTTGATATCCTCCTGGCTGTAACCAAAAGCCTGTTGGGCATTCAGCAGATCTTTATCATTAGGGGCCATGGGAGCCACATCAGATGGTAGAGAATCCAGATCAATCTGAGTCTGGTCTAACCAATCCTGATAGGGTTTTGCGGCAGCCAGTTCAGCTTTGATCTCCGCATCGTCAATAATCCGCCCCTGTTGCAGGTCAATTAGGAACATCTTTCCTGGCTGCAGACGCCACTTTTTGATGATCTTCTCTTCTGGAATATCCAACACACCCATTTCTGACGCCATCACCACCAAATCGTCTTCTGTGATCAGATAGCGAGCAGGGCGCAGACCGTTACGATCCAAGGTGGCGCCAATCTGGCGGCCATCGGTGAAAGCAACAGCCGCAGGTCCATCCCATGGCTCCATCAAAGCGGCATGATACTCATAGAAGGCCCGCCGCTGTTGATCCATAAGCTTATTGCCACCCCAAGCCTCAGGAATCAACATCATCATCGCATGAGCCAGAGTGTAACCACCGGCTACCAGCAGTTCCAAAGCATTGTCAAAGCAGGCTGAATCGGACTGACCTTCCGGAATCAGTGGCCAGATCTTATCGAGATCCTCCCCCAATACATCTGATGCCATGGAATTCTTACGTGCACGCATCCAGTTAACGTTGCCACGCAGCGTATTGATCTCGCCATTGTGTGCAATCATGCGGAATGGGTGAGCAAGATCCCAGGTCGGGAAGGTATTGGTTGAAAAACGCTGATGCACCAATGCCAGCGCTGAAACCATCCGTTCATCACTCAAATCCAGGTAGTAATCCCCTACCTGATCAGCCAGCAACATGCCTTTGTAGACGATTGTTCTGGATGAGAAGGAGGTAAAATAGAAATCATCCCCGCCTTCCATCTCAGCCTGCTCAACTTTATTCTCGATCTGTTTGCGAATGACAAACAGCTTGCGCTCAAAGGTATCCTGGTCAGTACAGTCATCGCCCCGGCCAACAAATACCTGCCTGATAACAGGCTCAGTTGGTATAACGCTACCGCCAAGCTCTCTGTTATCCACCGGCACATCGCGCCAACCCAGCAGCTTTTGTCCTTCTGCCGTAACAAACGATTCAATAATCTCTTCTGCCGATACGCGACTGGCGCTGTTTTGCGGCAGAAAAACCATGCCAATCGCATAGTTGCCTGAATCTGGCAGCTCAAAATCAGCCACGGCACGAAAAAATGCATCGGGAATCTGAATCAGAATACCGGCACCATCTCCCGCCTTGGGATCGGCACCCACCGCACCACGGTGGGTAAGTCGGTCAAGTATTTCAAGCCCCTGACGAATCGTCTGGTAGCTTTTTACACCCTTGATATTGGCGACAAAACCAACACCACAAGCGTCATGTTCATTGGCGGGATCATAGAGTCCCTGTTTAGGTGGTAAAGCACCATGGCTCATTTCACAAACCTCATTTTGCCCGCCCTCAGCAAGCCCAAACGGTACTGAGGGGTATGCAAATAACCTGAAATCAAGGAGTACACGGCGACGAATTAAGCCGCTCGGATTCGCAGAACATCGTAGGATACTTGAGAATTAGCTCTCAAGCCAGTCTATGAGCATATTACCTAGTGTGGTGCTTCATACAAATTGACGATGATAGCGTGACGCTAAGCGGTTAGCCGCTAGGCGCGTGCCGCCAGGAATGGCTTCTCCCTTTCCAAGGCGCGCAACAACGCGGATGACCGCT
>JARRQF010000023.1:0-21147 GCA_037382065.1 Candidatus Thiodiazotropha sp.
GCGTGCCATTCACGCTGTAGCGTGATTCACCCAATAGGTGACCATCACCATCGAAGCTATTTTCTTCAAAATCAGATACCTGTTATTAGAATGGAGCGGTCAACTGATTTTTTTAGGTTCAAGGATGCCATGAAGCCAACTTGTAACCTGTGATAAGCCTATTACATAATTGGCTTATCACACGTTGCGAGTTTTTTCCGACTGTAATAGTTCATCATCAACACCCCCCCTAAAAGCAGATTCAGCCATCCAAGCGCACCGCCTCCGCCTCCACCAGGGCTATCAAACTTGGTCGCACTACCGGCATCGGTAAATAGACTTCCATGCTCAAGAGTCTCCCCATCCATAGGCTTACAATCACTGGCCATCACGGCTTGCCCCTCGATTTGTAGAGACCTATCTGAGAGATCAAAAAACGGTCCGTTGGCGCAAGCTAACATTACCCGTCCTCTCTGTAGAGAGATATCGGGGAGTTCAATCAATGCTGAGCCACTATTCGCGAAACGTCCTAAGTTAAGCTTATCCAGTCCTGCTTCCCAATGATCACAATAACTCACTGGGGAATCTCCCTTGCTCAGGCTCAACAGACTGATCTCTACCTCTGGGCATATGCTATCAGTAGCAGCTACTGACCAATTGAGTGACTGTCTCGTACCTCCGCTAAAGCTGCCTCCGCTATTGAGTGAACCACCGGTCACCTTAAAGCTTCCCAGTTTGTCATTCACTGATATGATGAGGTCATCATAAGCCACTCCCGACTCGCCATCTCGTACAGTCAGCCTGAAATTCAGTTCACGAACAACCTCTGGTAATGTCTCGCCGATATCGGATGATCCTGTGATAAGGAGGCTCAGTCGGGGGAAGTAGCGCTCTGGCGTTGTTTTTGGTAAAAAGGAGCGAAACAGGGGATTGGCCTGAATGTCAGTACCAATAGTGGAGGCATCTGTTGCACCGCTATCGCCACCCGCATCCATCTCATCCCACTGGTATGAGAGGGTATCGCCATCCTGATCACTTGCCTGACCGGTCAAACGAAATGGTGTACCAGCAGGAATGGTGTAGATTGCATCCTCTCCTGTCGCACCTGCATCCACAATAGGAGCATGATTCGTAGTGGATACCAAGCTACCGCATTGGCTACCACCACCACGGGTAATAAACGCATGAATTTGCTGAATACTGATGGCATGGAATGTGGCATTGGAATTGGACTGCAGATTTTCCTCGCCACAGATACCCGCGTAGCTCATGATCGTAGAGCCACTACCTGGCTCCATAGCCATCTCGGGGTCGCGATTAATACCACCACAATTTACTGCTGTACCATTGAATGAGTGGGTGGCACTGAGTTGATGCCCTAGCTCGTGGGCCACAAAATCGATGTAAAATACATCGTTATCGGGCTCGGGAGTACCTGTGTATCCCTGTGCTTTGAACTCTTGGCAGGCAGAACTCACTGAGGCCAAACCACCTCCCACCACGCCAAATAGATGTCCAATATCGTAATTATCTGCACCGAGAATATAGTCCAGATTTTGCTGATTTTCCTCCAGCATCGTGGGAATGCTGCTAGCAGACTGTGTGTAAGGGTCAGATTCAGAAGAGGAGTAGATAATTCGGTCATTGTTTCCGACCAACTGAAACTGAATACCCAGATCTCGCCCATAAATCTGATTAACCCGGTTAATCGCCGTGACGATCTGTGCCAGCGCAACACTGACCTGACCGCCAAAATAGGCGGTGTATTCACCTGTCGCCGCGACAGCCAAGCGATAAATTCGCCGTTGATTGCTACTCAAGGTTCTTTTTGCCTGGCCTGCAAGCAGACATGGGGGGCTGCCTGCTGGCGGGCCTTAGCGTAATCACGCTTGTAAAAGCTACGGTAGTCACCGCTATCATCTGGATTGATAAAGACCGTTCCAGAGGGCGTTGTAAGCATCGCATGAAAGCCACTGGGGGTCAGGTCGAGACGTCCACTACTGGCAGGCTCATCAATTCCAGTGACCCGATAGGTACGGATCTCAGGATAGCGCTCAGCCAGACTGGGGGCCATCACGGGTGATGCTTGAACCAGAAAACGCTGCATAAGTCCGTAGGGCATCGGCAATTCCAATTCCTCGCCTTGCTTGAGAATGGAATCACGCTCATCAGGCGCCTGAGCCAGGCGTGTTTGTAGTGAGGCCACATCGGCCTGTAAGGCGCGGTAGTAGAGAGGTTCCGAAGCGACCTGGCGAGCGGATAACTCACTGTCTAGGTCATGCCAGATGCCGGCACTGGAGGTGAGAGGAAGCCAAACGAGTAAGCAGAAACACCCAACCAATCCCGGATAGAATTTCCGCATCACAACCTCTCTCAATGAACAAACCTTTCATGCCGTAATAGTCGGCAGGCAGGGATCACTCCTTTAACTTTCCAAGCAGAATCTCATTCACTTGTCCGGGGTTTGCCTTACCTTGGGTCTGCTTCATGACTTGCCCAACAAAGAAACCCAGCAATTTTTCCTTACCAGCTCTAAACTGCTCAACCTGCTTTGGGTTGGCAGAAATAATCTCGTCAATGATTGTTTCAATCTGTCCTGTATCGGTGATCGGTTTCAGATCCCTGGCTTCAATGACGGTATCAGCATCCCCTTCACCATTCCAGATACCTTCAAACACCTGCTTCGCCAACTTGCCTGAAATGGTGTTATCCGTAATGCGTTTGAGTAAACCTCCAAGCTGATCAGCTGTGACCGGCGATTGCTGCAAGTCGATACCGGCTTTATTCAAAGCGCCTGCCAGCTCTACAGTTATCCAGTTGGCTGCCATTTTAGGCTCACCACCACTAGCCACAACCTGTTCGAAATAGTCGGCCTGCTGACGACTCTGTGTCAGCATCAATGCATCTGCTGGACTCAGTTGGTAGTCTGACTCGAAACGCTGCAGCTTCTGGTCCGGCAGTTCTGGCATCCGCTGCTTTGCCTTTTCTAGGCGTTCGGGCGTGATCTCTACCGGCAGCAGATCAGGGTCGGGGAAATAGCGGTAGTCATTGGCCTCTTCCTTACTCCGCATGGGGCGGGTCTCATCCAGAACGGCATCGTACAGACGGGTCTCCTGAGTGACTTTCTGACCACTTTCAACCAAGCCGATCTGACGATCCAATTCATAATTAAGCGCACGTTCCATGAAACGGAAGGAGTTGATGTTTTTCAGCTCGGTGCGAGTACCAAAAGCCTCTTGGCCAAAGGGGCGGATAGAGAGGTTGGCATCCACCCGGAAGGAGCCCTCCTGCATGTTACCATCACAGATACCCAGATAGACCACCAGTTGATGGATTTTGCGTGCATAAGCCACGGCCTCTTTAATGGAGCGCATATCTGGCTCAGAAACAATCTCTAATAGCGCGGTACCAGTACGATTTAAGTCAATGCCGCTCATACCGTGAAAATCTTCATGCAAGGATTTTCCGGCGTCTTCTTCAAGATGCGCCCGAGTGATGCCAATCACTTTCTGGCTGCCATCCTCAAGATCGATGGTCAGCGCTCCCTTACCAACAATCGGCAGTTCAAATTGACTGATCTGATACCCTTTCGGCAGGTCAGGATAGAAGTAGTTTTTGCGCGCAAACACTGAGCGCGACCCGATCTCTGCATTCACGGCCAAACCAAACATCAACGCCAGATCAACCGCTGCTTCATTAAGCACTGGCAGAACGCCAGGAAAACCAAGGTCGATAATAGAGGCTTGGCTATTCGGTTCGGCACCATAGGCGATGGATGAGCCGGAAAAGATCTTTGACTTGGTGGCCAGTTGGGTATGAATTTCCAGCCCAATAACGGTTTCCCACTGCATATCACTAACTCTATTTGTTAAATCAGGTTTCTGCCGTTGATCCTGGATACAGTTTCCTTTTTGGATAACTGAGTCTATTTGACCCTCGACAAGGTTAAAAATAGTCGAAACAGATCCGTATCGGACTGCTACTGCTAAGCCATCTCTTCGGGCATTAATCTATGCCACTGCGTCTCCTGTTGGAAACGGTGAGTCAAATTCAATAGTTTGGCCTCGGCAAAATAGTTACCGATGAGTTGCAAACCCACCGGCAGGCCATTCACAGGAGCAACTGGATGGGATAACCCAGGAAGGCCGGCCAAATTGGCAGCAATGGTGTAAATATCATTGAGATACATGGTGACTGGGTCATCCATCTTTTCACCCAGACCGAAGGCCGTTGCCGGAGCTGTTGGCCCCATGATGACATCTACCTTTTCAAAAGCCTGTTTAAAATCATCTGAGATCAGGTGCCGGGTCTTTTGTGCCTTAAGGTAATAGGCATCGTAGTAACCGGCAGAGAGGGCATAGGTGCCAATCATGATACGCCGCTTAACCTCGGCACCAAAGCCCTCTCCACGGGAGCGTTTATAGAGATCTTCGAGATCCTTAGGCTGTTCGCAGCGATATCCAAAACGTACACCATCAAATCGGGAGAGATTGGATGAACACTCTGCTGGCGCCACAACATAGTAGGTTGGTACCGCCAGATGGCTGTTGGGCAGACTGACTTCGACCAGCTCAGCCCCCAGACTTTTATAGACATCGATAGCCGTTTTAATGGAGGTAGCCACAGATGCATCCAGCCCCTCTCCAAAATACTCTTTGGGCAAACCGATCTTCAAGCCTTCCAGGGAATCATTCAGTGTCGCTGAGTAGTCAGGCACTGGTTGATTGGCACTGGTGGAATCCTTGGCATCAAAGCCTGCCATGGCTTGCAACAGCAGTGCCACATCTTCGGCACTTTGCGCCATTGGGCCAGCCTGGTCGAGACTGGATGCGAAAGCAATCATGCCAAAACGGGAAACCCGACCGTAGGTTGGTTTCAAGCCAGTAATGCCGCACAGAGCAGCCGGTTGACGAATTGAACCGCCGGTATCGGTGCCCGTCGCCGCAACGGCCATTCTTGCCGCCACAGCAGCGGCCGAACCACCGGAAGAGCCGCCAGGTACCCGACTCTTATCCCATGGATTACGCACAGGGCCATAAAAGCTAGTCTCATTGGATGAACCCATCGCAAACTCATCCATATTAGCCTTGCCAAGAGAGACCATGCCGGCCCCCTTTAGCTTCTCTACCACAGTGGCATCGTAGGGAGAGATAAAATTATCTAGCATCCTTGAGCCACAGCTTGTTTTAACACCTCGGGTGCAGAAAATATCTTTCTGCACGATGGGGATTCCGCTCAGTGGCCCAGCCTGCCCGGCTTGAATCATTTGATCCGCTGCTTGCGCCTCCGCCAGAGCCTGCTCTGGCGTTGTAGTGATGATGGCATTGATATCCCCATTCATACGCTCAATGCGTTGAATGAAATGATGGGTTAACTCGACACTGGAGAAATCGCCAGCCCTTAGCCCGGCGCCCAGTTCAATAATAGATTTTTTATGCATAATTTTGACTTTAGCTGCCTTTGAAAGAGCTGGAATGACGATTACTCAATCACCTGGGGTACCAGATAGAGACCATTCTCCACTTGTGGAGCTATCGCTTGGTTTTCCTCTCGGCAGTTCACTTCAGTTATCTCATCACTACGTAGACGCTGGGTCATGTGGAGCGGATGCGACATCGGTTCAATGTCATCAGTATCCGCTGCCTTTAGCTGCTCCATTAAAGTAAGGATATGACTCAACTCTTGCACATAGAGATTGACCTGTGCTTCATCCAGCGCCATACGCGCTAGATGGGCAATCTTTTCAACATCGGAACGATCTAGTGACATCCGGCTGA
The DNA here is from genome assembly GCA_037382065.1 of Candidatus Thiodiazotropha sp. Lineage (GTDB taxonomy): Bacteria > Pseudomonadota > Gammaproteobacteria > Chromatiales > Chromatiaceae > Thiodiazotropha. The sequence goes on from JARRQF010000023.1 coordinate 5,757, forward strand.
TTCCTGGTTCAAAAAGAGGGAAATCTACCATACTCTACAGAAACGATACACGCTGTGATCGTCGATTCGCACCATTTTCTTATCAGACCGCACGATTTGTGGCTCACAAAAGTAGGCATTTGCCGCATTGATAACGGACTCTTCAATTAAATATTCACTTAATGATTATATTGGGATATGATTCCCAACTTAACAGGGAGTTTCATTCAACCTAAAAAGATCAGTTGGACAGCGTGAAGAGTGTGCTTGTGGTGGTGCAGGGCAAGACGCAACTCCTTGGAATAGCCCGCTATTCCAAGGAGTTGCAACGCCGCCATGTGCCGCCACAAGTGTGCTATTCACGCTGTAGCGTGATTCACCCAGTAGGTGACCATAACCATCGAAGCTATGTTCTTCAAAATCAGATACCTGTTATTAGAATGGAGCGGTCAACTGATTTTTTTAGGTTCAACCTTGAATATAGAATATCGCGTAGCCAAAGCAGGTTTCGGATACTAGGATGGTGGCCTGATGAAGTATAAAAAAGGTCTTGGATCGATATATGTCAAAGACTTCCATCTCAATTCACGCTTAGAGTTACACCTGATTTTTTTCAGCAGACAGGTTAGATAGTAAGCAATGGACGAGATTCGAAAAGCACTCACAGCCTCGATCTTGAAGCTGTTAAGGCCTCTTGTAAGGCTGATGCTACGTAATGGATTTACCTATGGTGATTTTGCCGATCTGAGCAAATGGACATTTATGGATGTTGCCTCCAGGGAATTTGGAATCCCGGGCCGTAAACAAACGGTTTCCCGTGTCGCAGTTATTACCGGCCTAACCCGAAAGGAGGTCAGTCGTTTGCAAAAGATCGACACACCAGACGACAGCGCTATCGCACACCAGTACAACCGAGCAGCCAGAGTCATCTCAGGATGGCTCAGAGATACCCGCTTTTTAACCAAAAAAGGCGTACCAGCCCCTCTCCATTTTGATAAGGGTACAAATAGCTTCAGTGACTTAGTCAGAGAACACAGCGGCGATGTACCACCTCGAGCCATCTATGATGAGCTGTTGCGAGTCGGTACCGTTGCGAAAGATGAAAACGGTAAAATCTCTCTATTAAGTGACGGCTATATCCCACGCACGGGTGAAACGAGCAAGCTACATATTCTGGGTAGCGATGTGGAACTACTACTCGATACGATTGATCACAACTTACAGCAGGGTGCACAAACCCCCTATTTCCAGCGCAAAGTTTCCTATAATAACCTACCAGCTGAAGCACTATCGGAGTTCCGCAACATGAGCGCAGAAAAATCTCAGGCTCTACTTGTTGAGTGCGATAGATATCTCTCCCAACACGATAGGGATATTACTCACAGTAGCGAAGGCACAGGGCGCAAGCAGGCAGGCATCGGCATCTACTATTTTGAAAAGGATGCTTAGCGGATGGAGAGAACCGTTAAATTTCTGACTTTTCTGGTAAGCGCATTGCTTATTGCTACCCTCTGCAGTTGTGGAGGTGGCGGTGGTTCTCAAGTGGCCGAAGGCGGCATTGGTGGCACCGGAATTTCCATGGGCCGAGTCACTGGTTTTGGCTCCATCTTTGTCAATGGCATTGAATATGAAACGAATAATGCCAGCTTTACCGTCAATAACAGCACTGGCTCGCAGAGTGACCTGGCTATTGGTATGGTGGTACAAATCAGTGGCAGTAATGATCAGCTCACGGGCATTGGTGAGGCAGCGAGTGTCGAGTATAACAGTCTGCTTGAGGGCGTACTTGATCGCAATGATATGGCAACAAACAACACCCTCACCATCATGAGCCAAGTCATCAGTGTGGACTTGGATAGCGTCTACGAAAACCCGATTGACTCAACCCTGCTAGTCGACCTTCCAATCAACAGCGTCGTGGAGGTCAGCGGCTTCACCGACGGTAACGGTGACATCCTGGCAACCCGTATCGAGGTCAAATCTCTGGACTGGGCTGAGGATAAGCTGGAAGTCTCAGGCGTTGTCAATAACATCTCTGGCACTCGCTTTATGATCGGCAGTCTCATCATTGAGGCAGCGGACGCCCTCCCCATTCCAACCCAGGGCACCTTTGTCAAAGTCGAGGGTGACAGCTTTTCCGGTTCCATCTTTGAAGCCGATTCGATTGCGATTGAAGGTGATGGAACTCCCCTTGTTGCCGAAGATGGAAAGGACGTTGAGATCGAAGGCAGAATCACAACCTCTCTCGACAGCAATAATCTTTTCGCCTTAAATGGCCAGTCGGTAGATGCCTCCGCCACCCTATACAGCGGACAACTCAGCCAGATTGTTGTAGGTCGAATCGCTAAGGTTCAAGGCATCATGAGCGGCTCAACTCTGCTTGCCGAAAAGATATGTCTACAGGTGACTACATCTGAAAAAGGCGAACTAGCTGATATTCTTGGCAGTGGAGATGTAGACACATCGGCAGGAACCATCACCCTGCTAGGTCAAACCATCCAAATCAATAACTCCACGATTATGGATAGCGATCTAAGAGGTGAATCTACCTTCACGCTTTCGCAACTCAATGCCGGTGACTACCTGGAAGCTAAAGTATATTTTGAAAATGACATACTGATCGCTAGTAAATTAGAAAGGGAGCAGACACCGAGCCACCACACTGCAACAGCAAAAGGGATACCTGAATGGGTCGACACCAACACAATCCGTTTGTTTGGTGTGCCAATTGACACCTCTGGGGTTAGCTATACCTTCAGTGATCGCACTGTTGACATCGTAGGCGACTATATCAACGGTGTATTAGTTGCGACCTCAATCAATACTTACGATGAGGATGAGAGTGATCACTATGATGAGGATGAGGGCGACCACCATGATGAGGATGAGAGCGACCACCATGATGACAGTGACCACGATTAGCCCTGATTAATTTCTAATCATTGCATCCCTGCATGACGCAGAATAGCCCGCTATTCCAAAGAGTTGTAACAGCGCCATCTCATATACTGGCAAGCTTAAGTTATTAATCAAACACTGTTACCTAGCATAACCCTAACCATCAAAGCTATTTTCTTCAAAACCAGAAACCTGTTATTTAGAGTGGAGTGATCAATTGAGTTTTTAGGCTTAAGGTTAAAACGTCCATTCACTCCCTCAATAAATATTCAAATGTTTGTGAATTTCCATCCCCTTTTTTGCTCAACTCCTGTACCATTGATAGATTAGCTGTCTTTTGGTTTATCCAGGATCCTTGAGTCTGATGTAGCCACCTTATCGCTACCCTCCGATCCCCAGATAGACCCTTTTACAATAACTCACATGAGAAGATAAAGAGATCCATGCTATTCAGACGAATCCGTGGCATTTTTTCCAATGATCTTTCCATCGACTTGGGTACTGCAAATACCCTGATCTATGCCCGAGGCCAGGGCATTGTGCTCAACGAGCCTTCCGTGGTCGCAATTCGTCAAGACAGGGGGCCAGGAGGTTCCAAGTCAGTCGTTGCGGTCGGCGAGGAGGCCAAGAAAATGCTTGGAAGAACTCCAACAAATATTACGGCTATCCGACCGATGAAAGAGGGTGTTATCGCCGATTTCACCGTCACTGAAAAGATGCTTCAGTACTTTATTCATAAGGTTCATGAGACCCGCATTATCCGCCCCAGCCCCAGGGTACTCGTGTGCGTTCCCTGCGGTTCCACTCAAGTTGAACGGCGTGCCATCAAAGAATCAGCTGCCGGTGCTGGTGCGCGTGAGGTCTATCTCATCGAAGAACCCATGTCTGCCGCCATTGGCGCTGGGCTGCCTGTAGATGAGGCACGAGGATCGATGGTACTAGATATCGGCGGAGGCACCTCAGAGGTTGCTATCATCTCACTGAATGGTATCGTTTACGCGAATTCGGTCAGAGTCGGGGGCGACCGCTTCGATGAGGCGATCGTCAATTATGTACGTCGCAACTACGGTACACTGATTGGAGAGGCGACAGCAGAACGAATCAAACATGAGATCGGTTCAGCCTATCCAGGGAATGAGGTCAGAGAGATTGAGGTCAAAGGCCGAAACCTAGCGGAAGGTATCCCACGTAGTTTCACCCTTAACAGCAATGAGATACTGGAAGCCCTTCAAGAGCCTCTTTCTGGCATCGTTGGAGCAGTCAGAACAGCCCTTGAGCAGACGCCTCCAGAGCTGGGGGCCGATGTGGCAGAACGAGGTATTGTGCTGACTGGTGGTGGTGCCCTATTGAGAGATATCGACCGTCTGTTACAGGAAGAGACAGGTTTACCTGTCATTGTGGCCGAAGATCCACTCACCTGTGTCGCCCGTGGTGGTGGACGCGCACTAGAACTTATTGATGAACGGGGCGGTGAATTCTTTATGGTTGACTAGCAGGTTATCGGCTACTGCCGTATGTCACTATTGCTGGGCATATAGCACCGCCAACCTCTTATTATTTGGAGTCACTCAGCCATCAAACTCATCTTCACACAGGGACCATCGATCACCACCCGATTGGTGGTAGCCTCGCTCCTGTCTATTTCTCTGATGGTATTGGATCATCGCTATAACCATCTCGAGTCACTACGCTCTACGCTCTCAGTACTGCTCTATCCAATCCAATACCTCGCTAGCCTCCCCGTACAGTTAAGCGAATCGGCCAGCAATGCCTTTGTCAGTCGTAATCAATTGGAAGAGCAACGCGACAATCTGCACCTGGAGAATCTCCAACTTCGCGCCAGATTACAAAAATTCGAAGCCCTTGAGGCAGAGAACATGCGCCTGCGAGGCCTGCTCGACTCTTCCTTTAAAGTCGGCGACCGAGTCTTGATTGCTGAATTAATCTCAGTAGAACAAGACCCTTTTCGTCAGCAGGTACTGATTAACAAGGGCAAAACATCGGGGCTATTCGAAGGCCAACCAGTACTCGACGCAAATGCCGTTGTTGGCCAGGTGACCTATATCAACCCATTCACCGCCAGCGTACTCTTGATTACCGACGCAACTCACGCCATGCCCGTGCAGGTCAATCGTAATGGGCTACGTACTATCGCCCTAGGAACTGGCTTGATTAACCAACTGGAACTGCCCCACCTACCCAATAATGCGGACATTAAGGTCGGCGACCTACTTGTTACCTCAGGCCTTGGCGGCCGATTCCCTCCTGGCTATCCAGTGGCTGAGGTGATTGAGGTAAGACGCGAACCTGGCCAGCCTTTTGCCTCGGTCACTGCCCAAACCACAGCCCACCTGGATCGGATACGTGAAGTGTTGCTGGTGTGGACACTGGACTCAGATACCAGGGAAACAGATCCGGCCGAAGCCACCTCAACAGCAGATGCTGATGAATCGGCCTCAACGCAGCAGGAGGTCGAATGATCAACCCTCCCCAAAGCCGCAACATGGTCATCTACTTCACCCTATTAATCGGGTTTATTCTCACCATCATGCCACTACCTAATTGGGCGATAACCTATCGGCCGCAATGGGTCGTACTGATCCTAATTTACTGGTGTATGGCGCTGCCTGATCGTATCGGCGTTGGGGTCGGTTGGACCTCAGGGCTGCTACTGGACGTGCTGACAGGCAGCCTACTCGGACAGCATGCCCTAGGCTTTTCAGTGGTTGCCTATATCATGCTAAGACTCCATTTGCGGGTGCGGGTCATGCCGCTGCGCCAACAGGTGTTCACCGTATTTATCCTGCTCCTGGTTGAACGTCTATTGGCACTCTGGTCCTCAGGGGCAGCCAGCTACCCAACACCCTCGCTCTGGTACTGGGTCAAACCATTAGTCAGCACACTGCTCTGGCCCTGGATCTATATTATTCTGCGGGACATTCGGCGCCGCTTCCACCTTAACTGACCATGCCACAATCCTCACTCAAGAACTATCTGCATGAAAGCCAGCTTTTCTTGGAACGCGCTATTGTCTCTGGCACTCTGGTCATTCTACTGCTTGGAGTTCTGATAGGCCGGTTATTTTACCTTCAAGTAGAGAATCATGACCACTACACCACGCTCTCCCAGGATAACCGTGTCAAGTTGGAACCCCTTCCGCCAACAAGAGGGCTGATCTTTGATCGTAATGGCATGATCCTGGCGCAAAACCTGCCCGCCTACAGCCTGGAAATCACCCCTGAGAAGAGCCCTGACCTATCTGCCACCATCAGCCATTTAAGTGAAATCATCCCCATCAGCAAGGATGACATTCAGAGATTTCATCGCCTGCGAAAACATCACCGACGTTTCGATAGCATTCCAATTCGGGTACGTTTGGAAGAGAAAGAGGTTGCCCGCATCGCTATCCATCGCCACCAGTTCCCTGGCGTGGATGTCAAAGCGACTCTTCTGCGTGACTATCCTCAAGGTGTTAAGACGGCCCATTTGCTAGGATATGTCGGCCGTATTAACCAGCGAGAACTGCAACGCATCGACACCTCAAACTACAGCGGCACTAACTTCATCGGTAAAAACGGCGTAGAAAAAAGCTATGAGGGTATGCTGCACGGCAATGTCGGCCTGCAGCAGGTAGAGGTTAATGCCAAGGGACGCGTGCTGCGAGTACTTGAAAATCAACCCCCTCATCCTGGGAATAATCTACGCCTATTTCTGGATATGCGACTGCAAACCACAGCACTTAATGCACTTGGCGAATACAATGGTGCTGTAGCAGCCATTGACATTAAAACCGGGGGGATTTTAACCCTGGTCAGCAAACCAGGCTTTGACCCCAATCTATTTGTCGAAGGCATCAGTAGCAAAGCCTACCGAGAATTAGAAACTTCACCAGACAACCCACTATTCAACCGTGCCATCCGCGGCCAATACCCCCCTGGCTCCACCATAAAACCATTTATCGGCCTAGCCGGCCTGGAGTACGATGTCGTTGGCTTTCATCAGGAAACCTATTGCCCTGGCTATTATCAGCTGCCCGGTAAGGAACACAAATACCGAGACTGGAAAAAATGGGGACATGGGATGGTAGACATGAATAAAGCGATCGTCGAATCTTGCGATGTCTACTATTATGAGTTGGCGAGAACACTAGGCATTGATCGGCTCCATGAATTCCTTTCCAAATTTGGTTTCGGTCTACCCACAAAAATCGACTTAGATGGAGAACTGAGCGGCCTGATGCCAAGCCGGGAGTGGAAACAAAGAGCGCGGCGCGAACCCTGGTATCCGGGTGAGACCTTGATTGTCGGTATCGGACAAGGCTATTTTTTAGCAACCCCATTGCAGTTGGCTTCAGCCACAGCCACCCTGGCAAACCAAGGACATCGAATACGCCCTCGGGTCGTCGCTACCATTGAAAGACCAGACGGTACAACACAAGAGAGTCCCATCATTAAGGATGATTTACTACAAACCGACCCCGAGCATTGGGAACAGATCATCAACGCCATGTCAGAGGTTATTGAAGGGGCACATGGCACTGCCCGCTCGATCCGCTCTGACGACTACCGCATTGCAGGAAAAACAGGCACAGCTCAGGTATTCAGCGTCAAACAGGATGAAGAGTACGATGAAAAGACCACCGCCAAACGAAACCGTGATCATGCGCTATTTATTGCCTTTGCCCCTGTCGAGAACCCTCGCATCGCCGTCGCAGTTGTGGTTGAAAATGGTGGCCATGGTGGTTCTGTCGCTGCGCCCATAGCACGCAAGATCATGGACCAATACCTATTAGGTGAAGAGAAAGAGTGAGAGCAAAAGCCCACCTCTCATTTCATGAATCTCAACCCGCGCAGGCCAGTGGCCTGCTGGCTTGGCTGAATATAGACCTACCGCTTCTAAGCGGGTTACTGCTACTGGCAGGTATCGGTCTGGTCATTCTCTACAGCGCCGGCGACCAGGAGATGGGATTACTCCAAAAGCAACTGATCCGGTTGGGATTTGGTTTTACTGCGATGATCGTACTGGCACAAATCCATCCATCCAATTTCCGTCGATGGTCTCCCTGGCTTTATGGACTAGGCATTCTCTTGCTACTTGCCGTCATTCTGTTTGGTGAATTGGGCAAGGGAGCTCAGCGCTGGCTGGATCTGGGTTTTATTCGATTCCAACCCTCTGAAATGTTCAAACTCACCCTACCGATGTTAATCGCCTGGTATCTTGCTGAAGAACCTTTACCACCGACACCCTCACGCTTGGGCGTTGCCAGCCTGCTGACACTGATTCCGGTCTTATTAATTGCAAAACAACCAGATTTAGGAACCGCTCTACTGGTCGGAACCGGCGGGGCATTTGCCCTTTTCCTAGCGGGCATAAGTTGGCGTCTTATCGCTTTCGCTGGTGTGGGAATGGCCGCCATGGGACCTGTCGCTTGGTATCTAATGCACGACTATCAACACCAACGGGTGCTGACTTTCCTAAACCCAGAGAGTGATCCTTTAGGTACAGGCTATCACATCATTCAGTCCAAGATCGCCATCGGCTCTGGCGGGATAAGCGGTAAGGGTTGGCTTAACGGCACCCAGTCGCATTTAGAATTTCTCCCAGAAAGACACACTGACTTCATCTTCGCGGTGGTCTCCGAGGAATTTGGACTGGTAGGCATTATTGCCCTACTTACCCTCTATCTATTTATCATTCTGCGTGGCCTATATATCGCCACCCAGGCCCAGGACACCTTTGGCCGCATCCTGGCTGGCTCCTTATCACTGGTCTTTTTTGTCTATCTTTTTGTTAATGCGGGCATGGTTACCGGTTTATTGCCCGTAGTCGGTGTACCCTTGCCATTAATCAGCTACGGAGGCACTTCGTTGGTGACCATTCTGGCAAGCTTCGGTATGCTAATGTCCATCCACATGCACAAGAAACTGCTACCAACCTAATATGAAGCAATTTACCACTCAATTTCTACTTATCGCCAGCCTATCCCTAACGACTCTGGCCTGCGCCCACACACCAACGCAGACCGCTGAGTACAAGCAATTTGGGATTGAAATGGAGCAAAAATATGGTTTCAAAGCTGAGGAAGTGAAAAACCTGCTACTTGAAACCACTTTCAGAGACGACATTATTGCCGCCATCACACGTCCTGCTGAATCAAAGGCCTGGTATGAATACCGACCTATTTTTCTTAAACAGGACCGGATAGACGGAGGTGTGAAATTCTGGCAGGAAAACGAAGCGCTGCTGGAGAAAATTTCTCAACAATATGGCGTTCCTCCTGAGATCATCGTGGCCATTATCGGGATTGAAACACGTTACGGTAAGCACATAGGAAATTACCGAGTGGTCGATTCACTCACCACTCTAGCCTTCGGCTATCCCAAACGTGCCAAATTTTTCCGCCGTGAACTGGAGGAGTTTCTTCTTCTGACTCGCGAAGAGCAGGTTGACCCACGTAGTGCCATGGGTTCTTATGCAGGAGCCATGGGCAAACCCCAGTTTATTGCAAGCAGCTACCGACAATACGCCGTCGATGGCGATGGGGACAAGAAGCGTGATCTATGGAATAACAATGCGGATATCATTGCCAGCGTCGCGAACTATTTCAAAGTGCACGGCTGGCAAGCAAACCAGCCAATCGCTCACCTTACTGAGGGTGGAGAATCACTACAACCCTTTGTCGACGCAGGGATGAAACCAAGCATTAAGGTTGCCGACCTGCTGGCAAAAGGCATTAAAACCGTTAACCATGAATCGGTAGACCCCCAAGCACTCACCAGCCTGATTAAGCTGGATGCCGGTGACCAGGAAGAGTTCTGGCTGGGTCTGAATAATTTTTATGTCATAACCCGTTATAACCACAGCAACCTCTACGCAATGGCGGCCTATCAGTTAAGCCAGGAAATCCTCGCAAGTAAGCGAGCCGCAGAGCACACGAAGTAGTTCTATAGGTCTTTGATGATGATCTGTATTGTGCGACCTATCAGGATAATCGCATGCCTTTGCGCCCTGCTACTGGCAGGATGCAGCAGCACACCAACTAGCCAACCTAGCCAACCTAGCCAACCTAACCAACCTAACCAACCTAGCCAACCTAACCAGACCAGCCAAATCGATGGCGTCAGTCAAGACCTCCCGCCACCAGAAGAGCTGGCTGGTATTCCCGATGCTATTCCACAGAATGAACCCAAAAGCCGCTACGGCAACCCCGCCAGTTATGTCGTGTTTGGCAAGCGCTACCACACACTACCTCATGGCAGAGAGTATCGTGCTCGTGGTATTGCCTCTTGGTATGGCAGCAAGTTTCACGGTCAACGTACTAGCAGCGGTGAACCCTATGACATGTACGCCATGACCGCAGCCCACAAGACACTACCACTGCCAAGCTATGCCCAGGTTACCAATCTAAAGAACAATCGCAGTGTGGTGGTCAAAATCAATGACCGAGGCCCTTTTCACGACAACCGTCTCATCGACCTCTCCTACACGGCTGCCTGGAAGCTTGGCATCATTGGTGAAGGTACCGGACTAGTCGAGGTCACCACCTTGGAGTCTGGTAACCCCGAACCTGAACCCGAACCCCAATCTAAAACTCAAATAGTGAAAAAAGCCAAAAGCGATGCACTACCGATGCTCTTTCTCCAGGTTGGAGCATTTAGCAACGCAGAAAATGCCCTACGTTTAAAAGCAAGATTGGAGAAGGAACAATTGAAGACTGGTGTACTCATACAGGACAATAATGACCCGCCCCATTCCATCTACCGTGTGCAAGTAGGCCCGATCACCAGTGTTGAGCTAGCGGATCATCTCAGTCAGCGGCTTAGCCAACTAGGCATCCAGAATCCTCATGTTGTGATCCGCTAGCTTAGTTCAATACAATAGACACTACATTCGCCACTGATTACCCATAGCAATGCAGCTACCTTCAACCTGGAATCCGCAGTTAACCATGGGTTTCTGAGGCAAAATAAGATCCTAAAAAGAATAGTTGACCGCACTATTTTAAATAGTAGGGTACTAATTATGAAGAAAATAACAGTGAATCAAATAATGAATTTCATCCCCACCCATTGGGTGAACTCAGCAACACAACAAGAATTTGTGAAAAATCGCCCCGCACCCTGCTGCATTATCGTTCTTGTTAAGGAAATAGGCCTATGAAACCGATTCTACTCTGGCTATTTTGCTTTGTGACACTGCCTTTACAAGCCGCAACGCCTCTGCCATTGCCACCTGAGATCTCTGCGTCAGGCTACCTGCTGATCGATTTTCTCAGCGGTAAGGTGTTAGCAGAAAAAGATGCCTCAAAACGGCTCGCTCCAGCCAGCCTGACAAAAATCATGACCGCCTATACCGTCTTCCACGAGTTAAAGCAGGGCAACATCAATCTGGAAGACACCGTTTTAATCAGTGAAAAGGCCTGGCGGACACCAGGTTCCCGGATGTTCGTTGAGGTCGGAAAAAGGGTCAAAGTAATCAACCTGATCAAAGGCATGATCATTCAGTCCGGAAATGACGCCTGTGTTGCACTTGCAGAGCATATCGCCGGCAGTGAAAGCACCTTTGCGGAGTTAATGAATAACCATGCCCGCCGGCTGGGAATGTTGGATACTCACTTCATCAATGCCACTGGACTGCCCCATGAAAACCACTACACAACCGCCTCCGATATCGCCAAGGTAGCGGCAGCTACCATCCATGAATTTCCTGAGTACTACACTTGGTACAGCGATAAATCCTTTGTCTTTAATGAAATCGAACAGCACAATAGGAACAAACTACTTTGGCGGGATAACAGCGTTGATGGCATTAAAACCGGCCATACCAAAGCAGCAGGTTACTGTCTGGTTGCTTCTGCAAAACGGGAAAATATGCGCCTGATTACTGTTGTAATGGGCACCCAGAGCGAAGAAGCCCGCGCTAAATCCAGTCAAACCCTACTCAATTACGGCTTTCGCTTCTACGAAACCCACCAACTCTATTCGGCTGGAGAGGTCCTCAACCGCACAAGGATCTGGAAAGGTGCTCAGGAACAACTGCCACTAGGTCTCAGCGAAGACCTGAATGTCACCATTCCCCGTCATCAATATAAAAATCTGAGTGCCAACCTAGAGATCGATCCCAAAATCATGGCACCGGTAAAAGAGGGACAATCACTTGGCCAAGTTCGTGTTACGTTAAACGGTGACCCCATAACCTCAGCCTCTTTGGTGGCCCTGAAAGCTATCGCTGACGGCAATATTTGGCAACAAATCAAAGATAGCGCCCTACTCTGGCTGGAGTAACCATGTCCAACGAAGAAGAGACACTTCTTAAGTTTCCCTGCAATTTCCCAATCAAGATAATGGGCAAGGCTGAGCCAGGTTTCGAAGCAATGGTTGTCGAACTTGTCAGCCGTCACGCTCCTGACTTGATGGAAACCGCCATCAACAGTCGCAGCAGCAAAGGTGGAAAGTGGGTTTCAATCACCATTAACTTGCGTGCGGAAAGTAAGGCCCAACTCGACGCCATCTACCTCGACCTCAGTGCCCATGAAAAAGTTATCATGGCGCTATGATCCTCTTTTCCAGATTCTAAGGATGCTGCAGGTAAAGTTCCTGGGCTTGCAACCCTACACTCAAATCTGGCAGGCGATGCAGAACTACACAAATGAACGGGACGCCTCCAGCCAAGATCAACTCTGGCTCCTTGAGCATCCCCCCGTGTTTACCCTCGGGCAGGCAGGTAAACCAGAGCATCTACTTAACCCAGGAGAAATCCCTGTTATCAAGAGCGACCGAGGCGGCCAAGTGACCTACCATGGCCCTGGACAGCTCATCGCCTATCTGCTCCTAGACCTGCGTCGCGCCCAGCTTGGGGTACGCGGCTTGGTCACCCACCTGGAAGAGGCTGTCATTACCCTCTTAGGAAAGCATGGTGTAACCGCCTCCGCCCGCCGAGATGCCCCAGGGGTCTACATTGGAGAATCCAAGGTGGCCTCATTGGGTCTGCGAGTACGCCGAGGGTGCTGTTATCATGGCCTGAGCATCAACGTCGACATGGACATGGAACCCTTTAGCCGCATCAACCCCTGTGGCTACCCAGGACTATCCGTCACGCAACTAGCCGATCAACAAATCGACACCGATCTACCTACGCTTGGCCAAGAACTGGCACACCACCTAGCAGAGCGCTTAAACCTAAAAAAATCAGTTGACCGCTCCATTCTAATAACAGGTATCTAATTTTGAAGAAAATAGCTTCGATCTACAGAGTCACATCTTGGGTGAGTGGCACACTTTACCCAGTTCAACTGGGGATTCCAGGATGAGTACCACAAAAGACCTACTGCCCCCCTCACGCACAAACCCAGAGAGCCACCAGCGAGGCAAGTCCAAGCTTGAGCGTATCCCGGTCAAGGTAACGCAGCCACAGACGACCCTGCGCAAACCCAGCTGGATACGCGCCAAGGCCCCTCTCGGGCGAGAGGTGAGTCGTATCCGCCGCATCCTACGCGATAAGGGCTTAAGCTCCGTCTGTGAAGAGGCAGCCTGCCCCAATCTTGGCGAATGTTTCCAGCAGGGTACCGCCACCTTCATGATTATGGGAGATATCTGTACCCGAAGATGCCCCTTCTGTGACGTGGCCCATGGGTCACCACAGCCACTGGATCAGCAAGAGCCGCAGCAGCTGGCGGAAGCGATAACTGCAATGGCCCTCAAATATGTTGTCATCACATCGGTAGACAGGGATGATCTGCGAGACGGAGGAGGTAGCCACTTTGCCCACTGTATTGCATCCATACGCCAACAGATGCCACAAACCAAAATCGAAGTCCTGGTTCCAGATTTCCGGGGTCGCATGGATAAGGCCCTTGAAGCCTTTAGCAACCATCCACCAGATGTCTTCAATCACAATCTGGAAACCGTTCCCCGACTCTACCGGCAAGCCCGCCCTGGCGCGGATTACCAGGGCTCACTCGATCTGCTACAGCACTTCAAACAACAGCAACCCAATGTTCCGACCAAATCAGGTTTAATGCTGGGGCTTGGTGAGACGCACGAGGAGGTATTGGAAGTCATGCAGGATCTGCGACATCATGGTTGCGAAATGTTAACTTTGGGCCAATATCTACAGCCCAGTCACGACCACCTACCCGTGGATCGATTTATCACCCCAGAGGAGTTTCAACAGCTAGGAAAAAATGCTAAGCAGATGGGATTTACCCGAGTCGCCAGTGGCCCAATGGTACGCTCATCCTATCACGCCGACCTACAAGCCAATCCGTTGCTTTAACCTAAAAAGATCAATTGGACAGCGTGAAGGGTAACCATGGCCATCGAAACTATTTTTTCAAAATTAGAAACCTGTTATTAGAATGGAGCAGTCAACTGATTTTTTAGGTTGAAACACAACTCTGAGAAGTAATTAAATGGACGGCATTAACACACAATTCATCAGCATGCTCATACTCCCCCCGGCTGGGCCAATTCTGCTCGGTTTATTAGGCTTGCTGTTTTGGAGTAGAAAATTTGGCCGCAAACTGCTTATCACTGCTTTCCTGTTACAAGTAATATTGAGTCTGCCGATTACAGCAGGATGGATATTCACAAACCTGCAATACCAGACGCCACTTACACTACAACAGCAACAAACAGCAGAGGCTATTGTTGTACTCGGTTCTGGGCGTTACAACAATGCACCAGAATATGGATCGGACACAGCCAGTCTGCGCATGCTCAGTCGTCTGCGCTATGCAGCCAAACTAGCCCGTGAAACAGGTCTGCCAATCATACCTAGTGGCGGACATCCCGATGGAATGGGAGAGAGCGAGGCTGAGATTGCAGAAAGAATTCTGCAACAAGAGTATGGAGTTCCCATCCTAAAAATTGAAAAACTAAGTAATAATACCTGGGAAAATGCACGCAATGTTGCACAGTTAATGAAAACTCTAAAGATTGAGCAAGTCATCCTAGTAACCGATGCTGCACACATGCCACGTGCACTCTACTCTTTTGAACAACATGGCGTTACCCCCATCCCTGGGCCTATTAACTTTGAGTATCAAAACGAATCAAAGAGACCCTTTTACGAAAGGATCATCCCCAGCAGAACCGCTGCGAATAACATCTCACTAGGACTACATGAATATCTTGGGCTACTTTGGTACTCCCTCAAATAAAGAGCCACAAAATATCGAATAGCAGGCTCCTGATTATTAAGAAAATGGCTTCGATGGTTATGGTCACCTATTTTGAATACGCGATAAAATTTGTAATTGCGTAGGATGCGGTGAGTGGTGCGAACCGCATCATGATTTTCGATCATGTGCCACTATTTGAGTGAGATATTCCATGGTGTTTTTAAACCGATAGATAACTCTTTTTGAAGTCGCGATAAAATTCGTGAGTGCGTAGGATGCGGTGAGCGGTGCGAACCGCATCAATAACAGCTTGCAGTGATTCACGAACATCAATGATGCGGTTCGTACCTCACCACATCCTACATTTCATCCTTTTAATGGTTGGACAGAGCT
>JARRQF010000024.1:0-34941 GCA_037382065.1 Candidatus Thiodiazotropha sp.
CATCCGCGTTGTTGCGCGCCTTGGAAAGGGAGAAGCCATTCCCGGCGGCACGCGCCTAGCGGCTAACCGCTTAGCGTCACGCTATCATCGTCAATTTGTATGAAGCACCACACTAGGTGATGGTTCCTTGCTATGTTTTTAGGTTGAGGCTCTTGGCCTAGCTATGCTTGAACAAGCGTTCTTTCTCCCTTTTCCAGTCACGATCCTTATCATCGGCTCGCTTGTCATGCAATTTTTTACCTTTGGCACTGCCTATTTCCAGCTTGGCCATGCCTTTTTTCCAATACATGGCAGTAGGTACCAGGGTATACCCTTTGCGTTCAACCAAGCCGATCAATTTACTCAATTCGCTACGATGTAGTAGTAGCTTTCGGGTGCGTGTCGGATCTGTGTGGATGTGTGTTGAAGCCGTAGTGAGTGGTACGATATGGGCACCAAATAGAAAGGCCTCGCCATCTTTGATTGTGACGTAGCTCTCGCTGATTTGAATGCGTCCCTCTCGGAGGCTTTTTACTTCCCAGCCTTGCAGCGAGATTCCTGCTTCATAACGTTCCTCGATGAAAAAATCGTGGGATGCTTTTCTATTCAGGGCAATCGTTGAATGGCCCTGACCTTTTTTCTTTGCTTTTTTAGCCATTGGCCTATTCTAATCTCGCTGGCGTCATCTCACCAGTGGTGGCTTGTTAATCTGTTATATTTTACGCAAAATGGTTAGCATACATGTACATAGGTTGGGCTTGTACTTGCTATTCAGGTGCTCACTAAAGGCGGGATTTTATGACGGAAAGGCAATCCATTCATGGCCAGTGGTCGTCGAGGTTGGTGTTCATTCTTGCGGCAACTGGGTCCGCTGTAGGTTTGGGTAATGTCTGGAAATTCCCCTATATTACTGGCGAAAATGGTGGAGGAGCTTTTGTTATTGTTTACCTATTGTGCATTGCACTGGTAGGAGTTCCCATCATGATGGCCGAGATTATGCTGGGGCGGCGAGGTAGGCAGAGCCCGATAAATACCATGACTATGCTCAGTAAGGAGGAGGAGGTTAACAGGGCTTGGTCACTGATTGGCTGGAGTGGTGTACTGGCTGGTTTTTTTATTCTCTCTTACTATAGCGTGATTGCGGGTTGGGCACTGGCCTATGTGGTAAGGGCTGGATCAGGAAGCTTCAGTGGCGTTGATGTGGCTGGAATAGAAGAGATTTTTAAGGGTTTGGTGGGTGATCCTGAGCGCTTGTTGGCCTGGCATACTCTATTTATGCTGATGAGCATGTTTGTTGTTGCGAAGGGGGTCAAGGCTGGTCTCGAAAAGGCGATAACCTATATGATGCCCGCGCTGTTTTTTTTAAGTTTCTTTTTGCACCAGATTTCAATAAGTTAATCTATAGTTGTCAGATTGTGAATGGACTTGAACAGTGCGAAATAAGCGGCGCTCCACTGTTGGTTGCCATGGGGCATGCATTTTTTACTTTGAGTCTTGGTATGGGGGCAATTATGGTGTATGGCTCTTATATGCCAAAAAAATCATCAATCGCTGGTTCTGCCATTTTGGTTGCTCTTTTGGATACCTTGGTCGCTCTTGTGGCGGGAATGGCTATTTTTCCGATTGTTTTTGCAAATGGATTGGAGCCAGGAGTTGGGCCAGGACTGATCTTTCAAACGCTGCCAATCGCTTTTGGTGCCATGCCAGGTGGCCAGTTTTTTGGTACTCTGTTTTTTATTCTACTGGTTTTTGCTGCCTGGAGTTCTGCTATCTCTCTTATCGAGCCAGCTGTGGCTTGGCTGGTTGAGAATAGAAGTATGACCCGAATCCGAGCTTCTGTTTGGATTGGTGTCACAACCTGGATCATTGGTTTAGGGACGATCTTCTCGTTCAATCTATGGTCTGAGGTTAAGTTATTTGATCGAACGTTCTTTGATCTGCTGGATTATTTAACTGCCAATATCATGTTGCCTCTGGGAGGATTGTTGATTGCTGTATTTAGTGGATGGTTAATGAAGAGGGAGTCGAGTCAGGATGAGTTTGCCATGGGGGCTGGTAGCTACCAAATCTGGAGAATAGTGATACGCTATGTATCACCGCTTGCTGTTATTGTGGTGTTTTTGCACGCCATTGGAATATTCTAGTGCCAGTTGTTAGAAAGAGCGCGTTGGTGTATCACTCAGCGCATGAAATGTTCCAGTTGGTGTGTGATTTTGAATCCTATCCAAAGTTTTTGCCCTGGTGCAGTGATAGTCGCCTGATATCCCGAACACCTGAGGAGATTTGTGGTGAGCTTGAGGTTTCACGAATTGGTATACGTCAGCGATTTTCGACATGTAACCATCTTGTGGTGAATGAGAGAATGGACATCCAGCTCATTGAAGGGCCGTTCCAAAAACTGCAGGGTAGTTGGCAGTTTATCGAGCTTCAAAAAGATGCCTGCAAGGTAGAACTGGTGTTGGAGTTTGAGTTTGCCGGGCGCCTGATTGATGCCGCATTTGGTCGGGTGTTTAGTCAAATCGCCAATACTTTGGTGGATGCCTTTTGTAAACGTGCTGATGAAATCTACAGGAAGTTAGATCATGAGATTTGAAGTTGCTTTTGGTAAGATGAACGAGCAGGTGTTGTTGACTGTGGAGTCATCAGCACCAATGACCGCCCAAGAGGCTATCGATAAGTCAGCTATTTTGGAAAGGTTTCCCGAGATCGACCTGAAGGTTAATAAGATCGGTATCTTTGGTAAGGCAGCCAAGCTGGATGTGGTCTTAACAGAGGGTGATCGGGTTGAGATCTACCGACCACTCATTGCTGACCCTAAAGAGGCGAGAAAAAAACGGGCTGTTGAGGGTAAAGCAAAACATAAGGGTCTTGGAAAAAATTAATTATCTCATAATGCGCAGGATATCAGTTCAGATTCCGAAGCCCTACCTAAAGGTGATTAGTTGGGAGTGCCAAACCCCATCGAATACCAGAGCTTCTCCAGGATACCCATATCACCATCATAATCGGGTACACTGACCACAAGTTCTCTCTTTTCCTGACGTGACTCGACATTTTTGGCTGGCTTGATGTCTCCGCTGTACCTAACAAGATAGTCACCATCGAAATAAACACTGAAATGTTTGATTTCGATGGCTTTATTGCGTCGCTTTATAGAAAAAAGGTAGTCCCAGCGTGGCCCATGGAAAACATCGGTTAACATGGGAGTACCCAGGGCAAAACGAACTTGGCGCTGAGTCATGCCAGGTTCAAGTAGTGCGACCATTTCGGGGGTGATGATATTACCTTGCCCTATATCAGGTGAATGCACCAGAGATAGCTCACTCCAAGAGGAGCAACTACTCAGCCAGGGGGTCAGAAATAAAATGAAGATGAGAATCTTTTTCATTACAAGTACAATCTAAAGCCAGACACAATAGTAACTCATTCCTTTCCCAAGAAACACATGCTGGAGAAATGTAGGGATGGACAACGAGGATATTCGAAAAGCCGGACTCAAAGTGACCCTCCCTAGGGTAAAGATACTTGAGTTACTGGAAAATAGCACTCAGCGCCATGTGAGCGCGGAAGACGTTTACAAATTGCTTCTTGATAGAGGAGAGGAGATTGGTCTGGCCACGGTCTACCGGGTATTAACCCAGTTTGAAGCGGCCGGTCTGGTTACTCGCCATCACTTTGAGGGTGGGCACGCTGTATTTGAATTGGATAGGGGAGGGCACCATGACCATCTTGTTTGCGTTGTTTGTGGCAGGGTCGAAGAGTTTGTGGATGCTACCATTGAGAAACGTCAGAGGGAAATTGCTAAGGAGCGTGGGTTTGAGATGATCGATCACTCACTGATTATCTATGGCTATTGTGGTAATCCTAACTGTAAAATTGGTTAAATCTAGATTTTTCGCTTGATTGCTAAAATCTGACGTAAGGTAATGAAATGCTGGATTAATTCAAGAATTGGATGCCAGAACTTGGAAATGGTGCATTGCTTGGGCCGCGACTTGAGGTAGATGGGTGACACAGAGGATCTGCCGAGTCGAGGCAAGTTTGCGTAACATCTGGCCAACAATTTCGGCGATGCTTCCTCCTATACCAACATCTACTTCATCAAACACTAGGGTAGGGGTTGCTCCATAGCGGATAGTGGCAACCTGTATTGCCAGACTGATACGAGATAGTTCTCCTCCTGAGGCAACTCTATTCAAAGGCTGCTGCGGTATCCCAGGATTTGCCGAAACTTGAAAATCGACCTGTTCCATCCCCTGTGCACTAGCCTTCTCTGGCGTCACGGGGTGCAGGGTGACAGCAAATACTCCCCCAGGCATCCCCAGTTTTTGCATCGCCTGGGTGATCTCTTCACTTAATCGCTTAGCGGCAGATTTACGCTTTTTGCTTAACTCTTTGCCAAGTTTATGAAAGGCTGCTTGTTGGGAGGAAACCTGTGAAGCGAGTTTGGTCAGTTTGATATCAATCTGCTCCAAATCAGCAATTTCAGCCTCAATTTGTTGTAACTTTTCGATTAGCTGTTCCGGTTTTACCCGATATTTTCTTGCCATGTCGTGAATTGCGCCAAGTCTATCTTCGAGCTGCTGCAGACCTATTGGATTCAGCTCTATATCAGATAGATAACTACGTAGATACCCCAGACTTTCATCAAGTTGAATCAAGGCGCTGTCGAGCATCTCTTTGGGATCCTTCAAAGTGTCATCCAACGGCTCCAACTCTCGCAGTTTCTCTACTGATCGTGATAGATGGCTGCGAAACGATGGTTGATCGCCATCTAAGTTAGTAATAATTCCAGTGCAACTCTCGCGCAACTGCTCTTGGTGGCTGAGGCGTATATATTCTTGATCAATTGAAACAAGCTCCTCTTTTGAGAGGTTGAGTCCATTCAGTTCATGAGATTGAAAGTGCAATAGATCGAGACGTGAGGCCCGCTCATCTGCTTCGGTGGTTAGTTTCTGAAGGCGATTAAGGTCGTTTTGATACTCTTTATATTGTTGAGCAAGCTTCTCGCAAAGCTGTATATGGCCACCATAGGCATCCAATAGACGACGTTGGTGGCTTGGTTTCAGTAGCGATTGGTGGGCATGCTGACCATGAATTTCAACCAGCAACGTTCCCAACTCCTGAAGTTGTTGTAAAGGGACGCTGCGTCCATTGATAAATGTTCGAGAGCGGCCCTCCTTATTCAGGCTACGGCGCAGAATACAGGCTCCTTCGTCATCATCCAATACTCGCTCTTTCAGCCAGTCGTTTGCTTCAGGTAGTTTACTGATGTCAAATTGAGCCGTTATTTCGGCTCGCTCACTACCCGAGCGGATCATGCTTTTATCGGCGCGTTCTCCTAATGCTAAGCCTAAGGCATCAATCAAGATCGATTTACCAGCCCCGGTTTCACCTGTTAATACTGTAAGGCCTCCTTGCATTTCCAGTTCCATCGAGGAAACGATGGCTAGATTGTGTATATGCAATTGATTTAACATCGGTTTCTATTTGGGCTTTCAGCCCATCCAAGTTTTGCGCGTAGGATGCTGTAGTAGTCATAACCGACTGGGTGAATCAGGCGAACCTGGTTTTCAGCCTTGCGTATCCGGATAACCTCTCCAGGCATTGCTGGGATGGTTGTCTGGCCATCACAGGTGATCTGTACATCTTCGGCATGAGCTGGATCCAAGCGGATTTCAATCGTGCAGTCGCCACCCACCACAATCGGACGATTACTGAGTGTATGGGGGCAGATGGGTACCAGAACAGTGGCATTTAGAGATGGGTGGAGCAGGGGGCCGCCACCGGATAGGGCATAGGCAGTAGAACCTGTTGGTGTTGAGACGATTAATCCATCAGAACGCTGATCGTTGACCAGTAGGCCATCGATATAGGTCTGAAATTCGATCATCCGGGCGATATTCCATTTATGTAGTACCACATCGTTGAATGCCTGGATATTTTGTTCAGGCGAAGATTCATCACCCATGCTGACTTCAAGAAGAAATCGACACTCTTGCTCATATTGACCATTGAGGATCTCTCCGAGCCGTGGGATCATATCATCCGGCGTGATATCTACCAGAAAGCCCAAACGTCCAAGATTGACCCCCAGTATTGGGATATTTTGCTTTGACAATACACGTGCAGCATGCAGCAGAGTGCCGTCGCCACCAACCACAATCACCAGATCACTGTGCTTGGGGAGATCGATCTCTGGTACGCTAGGTATCGGTTTATCCTTCAGTATCTGGCAAGTGGTTTCTTCAATGACCACTTTATGTTGTTGTTCAATGAGATAGTTGTATAGGCGAAGTAGGGTCTGTTTGACAACTGGGTCGCCATGTTTACCGATAAGCCCGATTTGTTGAAATCGTTTGTGCATACTATGGTATCTAGTTCGATGGTTAAGTTGGTGATTGACTGTTTTGAACCTAAAAAATCAGTTGACTGCTCTATTCTAATAGCAGTCTCCTGATTTTAAAGAAAGTTGTGTCGTAATACTTATGGTTCAATTAGTACATGGTCACCTATTGGGTGAATCATACTACAGCGTGAATCGCACACTTGTGACGGCTGGCGGCGTTGCAACGCCTTGAAATAGCGGGCTATTGCGTGCCGTGCATGGATGCACAAGTGTTGCGGGCACACGGATGTGTAGGAGCGATCCTTGCCCTGTCCCACCCCAAGCGCACACTTCACACCATCCAACTGATCTTTATAGGTTGAAAGCACCAGTCAGGCAACGTTAGCATGGTGTCTGGGGCAATCCAAGAGGAGCGTGATTGGAAGTTGGGCGCTTGACTAGACAGGATTGAGTTGCTAGTTTTTCAAAATTGGCACTCTATAAGTGTGAGTGCTAGCAATCTTTCCGGAGACTCCCTTGGCAGAGAATAAATCGGTTAGCGAAACCGTTGTCAGTGAACGCGCCCAACATTTTCTTAAGGCGCTGATTGATCGCTATATCAGAGATGGGCAACCTGTAGGGTCGCGTACCCTGGCTAAGGATACAGGACTGGATCTTAGTCCAGCAACCATACGTAATGTCATGGCAGACCTGGAAGACCTAGGCCTAGTCTCTTCGCCTCATACTTCAGCAGGTCGTGTTCCTACCATTACTGGATATCGAATGTTCCTCGATTCTCTGTTGATAGTACAAGATTTAAAAAAGAGTGAGGTAGACAAGATACGCACTGAACTGATGATGGGAAGAGAGGATAGTAGTGATCTGTTAGCTTCCGCTTCAAGGCTACTTTCAGGTGTCACACAAATGGCGGGTGTCGTGACCCTTCCTCGAAGGGAAAAGACCACATTTCGTCAAATCGAGTTTTTACCGCTCTCAGATCGGCGTGTACTGGCAATTCTGGTGATGGATACTGGCGAAGTACATAATCGTATCCTGCATACTCATCGGGATTTCGAGCGGGTGGAATTAGAGCAGGCCGCCAATTTTCTTAACCACTCCTTCGCCGGGTATGAAATGGACCAGGTTCGGCAGCGTTTATTGCAGGAACTCAACGATGCACGGGACCATTTTGATCAGGTCATGACCCAGGCTCTGACCATGGCGGGAGAAGTGGTTAATGCCAGTGAGTCGAAAGAGGATTGTGTCATTGCAGGGCAGACCAATCTTATGGAATTTGCAGAGCTTGCTGAAATGGATCAGCTACGAAAATTATTCGACGCCTTTACCGAGAAGCGTGAGATTCTGCATCTTCTGGATCAGTTTCAGAATGCCGATGGGGTACAGATATTTATTGGTGAGGAGTCGGGCTATCAGCTGTTGAGCGGCTGCTCCGTGGTAACCGCCTCATATCAGGTCAATGAGGAGATGGTTGGGGTATTGGGGGTGATCGGTCCGACTCGAATGAATTATGAGCGTGTTATTCCGGTGGTTGATGTAACAGCAAAAATTCTCAGCGCGGTCTTGAAAAAACATTGATCGCCCCCATGTGACTAGAAATTGCCCTAAACAGCTCTGTTTGGGGCCATCCGTTACATAGATAGTTGAGGTCAAGCGAAGTGATAGATAAGGATGAACAGCAAGATTCGTCAGAGACTGTGGATGAATCGCAACAGGTTCAAGCGGAAGAAGTTGCTGAAAGTGAGGTAACTGAAGAAGAGGTATCAGCAATAACTCAGGAGCCAAGCGTTCTGACAAAATTACTGGAGGACGCTCGCACGAAGGCTGATGAAAACTGGGATCAACTGGTTCGGACAAGAGCCGAAATCGACAATTTGCGCAAACGCAGTCAGCGTGACCTCGAAAATGCTCACAAATTTGCCTTGGAAAAGATCTCCCAGGATATTTTGCAGGTTTGGGATAGCCTTGAACTGGGTTACCAGGCTGCACAGGATGAAAATGCTGATGTAAGCACGATCCGAGAAGGCACCGGTTTGACACTCAAACTGCTGGTAGACGTCATGAATCGGCATAATATTAAGCAGGTAAACCCCGAAGGGGAGGCGTTTAATCCTGAATTCCATCAGGCGATGTCGATGCAGGAACGCGATGATGTTGAACCCAACACCGTGGTGGCTGTGGTGCAGAAGGGGTATTTGCTGAATGGTCGCCTACTGCGTCCTGCCATGGTAATGGTATCCAAAGCAGCGTCAGGCAATAGTGTAGATGAGCAGGCTTGAAACCCGTTTGCTTGACCCCACATTAGGAACAGTTAGAAAGAACTACTAATTTTTACAAGTTTTTGGAGAGTTAATTATCATGGGCAAGATCATCGGCATCGACCTTGGAACCACCAACTCCTGTGTAGCAGTCATGGAGGGTAGTTCCACAAAAGTGATTGAGAACAGCGAAGGCGATCGCACAACACCATCAATTATTGCCTACGCAAATGATGGTGAAATCTTGGTTGGCCAGTCCGCTAAGCGCCAGGCAGTCACCAACCCTAAAAACACCCTGTTTGCCATCAAACGCCTGATCGGTCGTATGTTTAAAGATGATGTGGTGCAACGTGACGTAGATATGGTGCCCTACAAGATCGTCCCAGCCGATAATGGAGATGCCTGGGTTGAGGTTAATGGCAAGAAGATGGCGCCTCCAGAGATCTCCGCAAAGATTTTGCAGAAGATGAAGAAGACAGCGGAGGACTATCTGGGTGAGACGGTATCTGAGGCAGTTATTACTGTCCCTGCCTACTTCAATGACTCCCAACGTCAGGCGACCAAGGATGCTGGACGTATTGCTGGTCTAGAGGTTAAGCGTATCATTAATGAGCCGACAGCAGCGGCATTGGCCTATGGCATGGATAAGAAACGTGGCGATCAGACCTTGGCTGTGTATGACCTGGGTGGTGGTACATTCGATATCTCGATTATTGAAATCGCCGAAATCGATGGCGAACATCAGTTTGAGGTACTCTCTACCAATGGCGATACTTTCCTTGGTGGTGAAGATTTCGATATGCGCATCATTGATCACTTGGTTGAAGAGTTCAAAAAGGATCAGGGATTCGATCTACGCAATGATCCACTCGCTCTGCAGCGTTTAAAAGAGGGGGCTGAAAAAGCCAAGATCGAACTCTCATCCAGTCAGCAGACAGATATTAACTTACCCTATATCACAGCAGATGCCAGTGGTCCTAAGCATCTCAACATCAAGTTAACCCGCTCCAAGCTGGAGTCGTTGGTTGATGAGCTGGTCAGCCGCACAATTGAGCCCTGTAAGTTGGCCCTGAAAGATGCCGGAATTACAGCATCCAAAGTAGATGAGGTCATTCTGGTGGGTGGCCAAAGTCGTATGCCTAAAGTGCAGGAAGCAGTAAAAGCGTTTTTTGGCAAAGAGCCACGTAAGGATGTCAATCCTGATGAGGCAGTGGCGATTGGAGCCGCTATTCAAGGCGGTGTGCTTGGCGGCGAAGTTAAGGACGTACTGCTCCTTGATGTTACCCCGCTCTCCCTGGGAATTGAGACTCTGGGTGGTGTAATGACTAAGCTGATTGAAAAGAACACCACTATTCCAACCAGTGCTTCACAGGTTTTTTCAACAGCGGACGATAGTCAAACTGCGGTAACGGTTCATGTGTTACAAGGTGAACGTGAACAGGCTAGTGCCAATAAATCCCTGGGACGATTTGATCTGAGTGATATTCCACCAGCACCACGTGGTGTGCCGCAAATTGAGGTTAATTTTGATATTGACGCCAACGGCATCTTGAATGTTTCGGCTAAGGATAAGGCAACAGGTAAAGAGCAGTCTATCGTCATCAAGGCCTCATCTGGTCTTAGTGACGAAGAGGTCAACCGCATGGTTAATGATGCAGAGGCCCACGCTGATGAAGATCGCAAATTCCATGAATTGGTAGCAGCGCGTAATCAGGCTGATACCATGATCCACGCGACTAAGAAATCGATGGATGAGCTTGGAGAGGATAAACTAGAAGCTGGTGAAAAAGAGTCTATCGAGAGTGCCATCAAAGACCTTGAAGCGGTTATGAATGGTGACGATAAAGATGTCATTGAAGAAAAAACCAAGGCTCTGGCTGAAGCTTCCGGTAAAATGGCTGAGCGGTTGTATGCACAAAAAGGTGCTGATGCTGATGCAGCCGATGCCAGTGAGACTGGACAAGAGAGCACGAGCACTTCCAACAAGGCAGGTGATGATGATGTAGTTGATGCTGAGTTTGAAGAGGTTAAGGACAATAAAAAGTAGTTTTTGACAAGGCTTTTTTAACCGCACAGCGGCTTGTCCGATGTGCGGTTTTTGGTGTTATACAGGAATGTATGGAAAAGTGTGGGATCGCAGCTAATAAAATAGATTGCTGCGGTCGTTATTTTCAATAATTTAGGCAGTAAACAGTAGCGACCATGGCGAAACGAGATTATTACGAGGTTCTAGGCGTCAATAAAAATGCCAGCGAAGCAGAGATAAAAAAAGCTTATCGTCGCTTGGCCATGAAATATCATCCAGATCGTAATGCTGGCGATAAGCGTCAAGAGGCAGAAACGCAATTCAAAGAGGCTAAGGAAGCCTATGAGGTATTGTCTGATGCCCAGAAGCGCACCACTTATGACCAGTTTGGTCATGCTGGCGTCGATCCAAGTATGGGCGGAGGTTATGGTGGTGGCGACGCAAATTTTTCCGATATCTTTGGCGATGTTTTCGGCGACATATTTGGTGGTGGCCGAAGAGGCGGCGGTGGCTCTCGAGTACATCGTGGCGCGGATTTACGCTATAACTTGCAACTATCGTTAGAAGATGCTGTAGCAGGTACCACCGTAAAAATACGTGTACCTACATTGGTGACATGTGACGTTTGCGGTGGCAGTGGTGCGAAAAAGGGCTCAACGCCAAAGACCTGTGATACCTGTGGTGGACATGGACAGGTGCGAATGCAGCAGGGATTTTTCTCAGTTCAACAGACCTGTCCTCGTTGTCATGGTAAAGGTACGATAATCGAAAATCCCTGTCCCAACTGTCAGGGACAGGGCAGGGTTCAAGAGCATAAGACCCTGTCAGTCAAAGTTCCGCCGGGTGTTGATTCAGGAGATCGGATCCGTCTTGCTGGAGAAGGCGAGGCTGGCGAGAGTGGTGGGCCTTCTGGTGATCTATATGTTCAGGTAGCGGTTAAGCCACACGATATATTCACCCGAGAGGATAGTCATCTGTTTTGCGAGGTACCAATCAGCTTTGTGATCGCAGCCTTGGGAGGTGAACTCGAAGTGCCGACTCTTGATGGTAAGGTGATGTTGAAGATTCCGGCTGGTACCCAGACTGGACGTCTGTTCCGCATGCGAGGTAAAGGCGTGAAGCCAGTGCGAGGTGGTCCCGTCGGCGACTTGATGTGCCGCGTGCTGGTTGAAACGCCAGTAAAGCTCACCGCCGAACAGGAAGATCTGCTGAAACAATTTGATGAAACTATGAAACAGGGCGGAGCGAAACACAGCCCTCATTCTACCGATTGGGTAGGTGGTGTGAAAAAGTTCTTTGAGAACATGGGTTTTTAAACCTAAAAAGACCAGTTGGAGGGCGTGAAGTGTGTGCTCGGGGTGGTGCAGGGCGCACGTTGTTGCGTAACTCACCCAGTGGGTGACCAAGTCCATCTATCAACTCTTCAGGACAATTCAAGTTACTCACAGAATGGAGCGGGTAACCGATTTTTTAGGTTCAATATAAAGGCAGAATAGATGACAAGAATTGCAGTCGTAGGTGCTGGTGGTCGGATGGGTCGGTCACTGGTGCAAGCGGTTAATGAGAGCGACGGATTGACTCTGGGGGCTGCCACAGAGCGTCCAGAGAGTGGCCTGATAGGTCAAGATGTTGGCGAGTTGGTGGGTATCGGCAGGTTGGGTATTGCACTGTCGGCAGGTCTTGATGAGGTGGTGAGCGATTTCGATGTCGTGATCGATTTCACCTCACCTGCCGCTACCCTCAGCCATTTGCAGGTCTGCCGAGAGGCGGGTAAGTGTATGGTTATTGGTACCACAGGCCTGAGTGATAAGGAGAAGCAGGATTTAGCACATGCGGCTGAACAGATGGCTATCGTGTTTGCTCCGAATATGAGCGTTGGCGTCAATCTCTGTTTTAAACTGTTAGAGCTAGCATCAAGGGTCATGGGTGACGACGCAGATATTGAGATTATCGAAGCTCATCATCGTCATAAGGTCGATGCGCCATCGGGTACAGCCTTACGCATGGGAGAAGTGATAGCAGAGACCCTGGGTAGAGATCTACAAAGTTGCGCTGTGTATGGTCGTGAGGGTAATACTGGGCCGAGAGATGGCAAAACCATCGGATTTGAAACTATCCGGGCTGGAGATGTGGTGGGAGAGCATAGCGTCTGGTTCGCGATGGAAGGAGAGCGGGTTGAGATAGCTCACAAGGCTACCAGCCGGATGAATTTTGCTCGGGGCGCTGTACGTGCTGCCAAGTGGGTGAGTGCAAAACAGAATGGTTTATACGATATGCAGGATGTTTTGAGTCTGCGTTAATCCTACACTCTGATAGATTTGCAACTTAGGTATCAGGGGAAAAGACGTGGCATTTGTGTCAGGCTAACTGGCAACAAGCCCGCTCCGAGGATGTTATTCACTAACCTGGTCCGAATTCTGCTTGTTATCTGCTGACAGGAGATATTTATAGACAGGTAATAACATGGCTCAGATACCAATTACGCCCCAGATTACTGGGGACAATGCCCCTGTGATAACCTCCGCAGAAGGTGAGACAGGCGTGTTCAGCCTTACTGCAGAAAAGATGGCGCTTGGAGTTCCCTTCAAGCAGACATTGCAAGAGCTGCTTGAGCCTCAGGAGCAGGACCCTGAGGGAGTGCTGCTACCGTTTGCAATGAGTGGTGAGGTTACGGTGGCGCCTATGATAGCTTCTACACCCTCTCTGAATGGCAATATGTTGCCGCTCTCCGTTCCATCAGACGGCAAAGTATTGCCGTTCGCTGATCAATCATTGATTGCTCCGGCAGTGTCACAGCAAATATCAGATCTCACTTTAAAGCAGCAACCGATATTACAAGCGGATGTTGTTGTACCCGACGTGGTTGGTCGTGAAATACCATTCAAACTGACTTCAATTGTCACGAGTGAAGATAGCAAGCCATTGCTTGACGCGATGCGCGGGACAGAAGCCGTCACACAGCCCCGCCTGGATGCAAATTATGTTCAGCAGAATGCCAATACAGCTTTTCGCTCCTCCGTTACATTGCCTATCAATGTGCCTGTTGGGCAGCCTGGTTGGGACAAGGCGGTTGGAGAAAGCATTCATTGGATGGTCAATCAGAATGTTCAGCAGGCTGAAATCAAACTAACTCCTCCCCATCTTGGGCCGATAGAGATCAAAATATCGATGCAGAATGATCAGGCAACTGTCACTTTCATTGCTGCACAGACACCAACCCGTGAGGCTCTTGATGCCTCTATTCCTCGTCTGCGAGAGATGTTTGGTGACATTAATCTAAATCTGGCAAATGTTGATGTTGGCCATCGCCAGGCGGGTGAGTCAGGCGGTGAAGCCGCAGCAGGTGGTCAAGGAGGAGTTGGTGAAGGCCAGAGCCCTTCAGCGTGGTCAACTGAGCCGGGACAGAGTGTGGTTTTATCTGGCAATAGCCTGTTGGATACTTATGCGTAGCATTATCCTAAAATCTGCAGTTGAACCTAAAAAAAGCGGTTGAGTGCTCTATTCTAATAGCAAGTTTCTGATTTTGAAGAAAATAGTTTTGATGGTTATGGTCATCTATTGGGTGAATCACGATACAGCGTGAGTGGCACGTTTGTGGCGCTGCATGTCATTGTTGCACGATAGGTGTGTCGTGAGCACATGGATGTGCAGGAGCCACCCTTGCCCTGTGCACCACCACCAGCGCACACTTCACGCCACCCAGCTGATTTTTAGGTTAAAACGTCACAAAGAAAAATAATTTCAGTGGTTGGGTGAAATATCCTGGTGAGTAAGCGAGAATGGATGCCTGTGATAGGGTAAAGGTGGACTGTCAGATGCGATTCATAAAACTCTTCCTGTTGATATTGATTATGATTTTTGGTGTGGTTTTAGCCATGCTGAATTCTGATTCAGTGCAGATAAATTACTATTTTTCCAGTAGGGATCTTCCACTATCCCTGGTGTTAACTGTGGTTTTTGGCCTTGGAGTGGTATTGGGTGTGTTGTCAGGTATGGGAAGGGTTGTCGGGCTCAAGCGTGAGATACATAACCTTAAGCGGCGTAGTGAGTTGGTCAATAAGGAAGTGAATAACCTTCGTACCTTGCCATTGAAAGAATAGCAGTCACAGGATCCATGGGTATGGGTAGTGTTTTGCGCTTAGTCTTTTTGTTTGAGCGACAGATTATTCTGTCAAATCATATGGTTACATGCCTGTGGGAAACAGCTGATGATTGAATTATTACTCTTGCTGTTGCCCATTGCCGCTGCCTCGGGTTGGTATGCTGCAAGGCGTGGTATGTCTGCGAATCCGCAGAAGCAGCCTCAGGAGATCTCACCTGTCTATTTTAAGGGGCTTAACTATCTCTTAAACGAGCAGCCGGACAAGGCTATTGACCTATTTATTAAGTTACTGGATGTGGATAGCGATACGGTAGAAACCCATCTTGCGCTCGGAAATCTTTTTCGTCGGCGTGGAGAGGTAGAACGTGCTATCCGCATTCATCAGAACCTGATTGCCAGACCAAGTCTGAGTAGGGAGCAGCGTGCACAAGCCCTGCTCGAACTGGGGCAGGACTACATGCGTGCGGGCTTATTTGATAGAGCGGAAAATCTGTTTATTGAACTCACCGAGTTAAAGCTCTATAACAAGCAAGCGAACATCTACCTGCTGGAGATCTATCAACAGGAGAAGGATTGGAAGCGTTGTCTTGAGGTATCTGAAAAAATTACCGTCACCGACTATCCAGCATTGCATAATTCAGTAGCGCATTTCTATTGTGAATTAGCAGAGCAACTCCTGCGGCAACAAAATATGGCGGCTGCAGAGGGCTATTTGAAACGTGCTCAGCAGGTGAAGCGCGATAATGTTCGAGTTCTGATGCTGCAAGCAGAAATCGAATATTCACGCGGTGACTGCCGTTCGGTGATTCGGCTATTGAGGCAGGTTGAGGGAAGTGACCCCGCCTATTTGTCAGATGTCCTGCCGCGATTGATAGAGTGTTCCAAAAAGTTGGGAATGCAGCAGGAGATGTATGACTATCTGCAGCAGTTGTATCAACGCTACCACTGCACTGAAGCTATGCTGATTCTGACTGATATGATCACTGAGACCAAGGGGGATGGGGCTGCGGTTGAGGCTGTGCTTAATCATCTGGGCGAAACGCCAGATCTGAAGGGGCTGGAACGACTGGTCAAGCTTAACCTTCAGCGTAGTGAAGAGAGTCCAAAAGAGACGCTTGAGGTGTTGCTCAGTTCAGTTTCAAAGTTGCTTGACAAAGAACCTGCCTATCAGTGTGAGCACTGTGGCTTTACCGCGAAAAAGCTTCATTGGCACTGCCCGAGCTGCAAAACCTGGGGTGCCATCAAGCCGCTTCAGGGATTAGGCAGGAGTATTAAACCTAAAAAAATCAGTTGACCGCTCCATTCTAATAACAGGTTTCTGATTTTTTTAGGTTCAAGCATTGCAACACAGTATCCTGGCCTGAGCAGGCTTCCCTTCGGGCGAGACGCTAAGCGGTCATCCGCGTTGTTGCGCGCCTTGGAAAGGGAGAAGCCATTCCCGACGGCACACGCCTAGCGGCTAACCGCTTAGCGTCACGCTATAATCGTCAATTTGTATGAAGCACCACACTAGATTCCGCAGTTAATCGCTAATATCTGACGTAAGGTAATAATATGTTGAACCAATTCATGAATTTTATCCTCACCCATTGGGTGAATCCACTAACGCTACAAGCATTGGTGAAAAATCCCGACGCGCAAGCCGTGCCCGCCGAGATTTTCCGCAAATCCCTGTTTAACTGCGGAATTTAGGATTATGAATCAAACCGACTCTAGGGTTATTGTCGCACTTGATTTTCCGCAACAACAACCAGCTTTGGATCTCGTCGATAGACTGGATCCTTCATTATGCAGGCTGAAAGTGGGCAAAGAGATGTTTACCCGTTTGGGCCCCACTTTTATCGAAAAGCTCAGACATCGAGGTTACGACATATTCCTCGATCTTAAATTTCATGATATTCCAAATACTGTTGCCGCCGCTTGTGACGCCGCCGCTGATCTTGGGGTATGGATGATGAATCTGCATGCCTCTGGTGGAAGTAGAATGATGGTGGCAGCCAGGGAGCGGTTGGAGTGTCGTGCTGACAGACCGCTTTTAGTTGCGGTAACAGTTCTCACGAGTTTGGCAACAGAGGATATTGCCGAAATAGGCTTCAGTGGCGAGCCTGTGGAGAGTGTACTACGTCTGGCTAAGCTGACCAAAGAGGCCGGGCTTGATGGTGTTGTCTGCTCTCCAAAAGAGGCTGCTGCACTACGTTCTCAACTCGGAGGCGACTTTCTTCTGGTAACCCCAGGAGTGCGACCTGGTCGTGCGGTTCAAGATGATCAGCGACGGGTGATGACGCCTGGTGATGCCATGAGTGCTGGTTCCAGCTACTTAGTTATTGGCAGACCCATTACTAGTGCGGAGGATCCGATTCAAGCACTGAAGTTGATCAATGCCGAGGTGGCAGGGAAACTGTGATCGGTAGCATTGAACCTAAAAAAATCAGTCGACCGCTCCATTCTAATAACAGGTATCTGATTTTGAAGAAAATAGCTTCGATGGTTAGGGTCACCTACTGGGTGAATTACGCTACAACGTGAATGGCACGCTTGTGGCGGTGCATGGCGGCGTTGCAACTCCTTGGAATAGCGGCCTATTGCGCGCTGTGTATGGATGCACAAGTGTCGCGGGCACATGGATGTGCAGGAGCGACTCTTGCCCTGTACCACCACAAGCGCACGCTTCACGCTGTCCAACTGATCTTTTTAGGTTGAATTTTTGGCAGATTAGCTAAATCGTCCGTTGACAGCTTAAATCTAGCCCCATAGTCTTGTGCTAATGGTCATGAGAATATTCCAACTGTACAGAATGTTGCCAGGTATCAATAGCAATAGTATTTATCATCAGGAGCAGTAATGGTTAAAAAGATTCGAAAAGCGGTGTTTCCAGTGGCTGGTTTAGGGACTCGCTTTCTTCCCGCAACCAAGGCAAACCCAAAAGAGATGTTGCCAATTGTGGACAAGCCATTGATTCAGTATGCCGCAGAAGAGGCGGAAGAGGCTGGTGTAACATCCCTGGTTTTTGTTACGGGGCGAAACAAACGTTCCATTCCTGATCACTTCGATAAGGCTTACGAGTTGGAGAGTGAACTGAAAGAGGCGGGAAAGACAGCGTTACTTGAGAAAGTTCAGAATGTCCTGCCAGCGAATGTCAGTTGCATCTACCTGCGTCAATCAGAGGCCCTTGGGCTTGGCCATGCTGTGCTGTGTGCTGAATCTGTTGTGGCGGATGAGCCTTTCGCGGTGATTTTAGCGGATGATCTTATTCGTGGTGATAATGGTGTTGGAGCAATTGCTCAGATGGCGCAGGTCTATGATCGCTATCAATGTAGTGTGATTCTTGTGGAAGAGGTTCCCGCCGATGAAACCAGTAAATACGGTATCGTTGAGGTTGAAGATGATGATGGAGAGACAGCCACAATTACCTCCATTGTTGAGAAACCCAAACCTGATGATGCACCCTCGAATCTGGCTGTGGTGGGACGCTACATACTTACCCCACGAATTTTCTCATTGATCAAGAAAACCGGTCAGGGTGCGGGGGGAGAGATACAACTGACCGATGCAATTGCAGAATTACTTAAGTATGAAAAGGTCAGGGCATACCGTGTCAAGGGCAAGCGATATGATTGTGGCAGTAAGCTTGGTTATCTGGAAGCAACGGTCGAACTTGCTCTTGTTCATAAAGAGTTGGGAGAGGATTTTCAGAGCTATCTCAAAGACTTAGCGGGGAAGCTTTAATCTGAGAGACGATACTCGAATCTGCATTGGACTCTTCGTTATCGTATGTTGTTCAAGATGCAAAAAAGGCCGCAGCGATGCGGCCTTAATAGTATGGTACTCCCTAGGGGACTCGAACCCCTGTTACCGGCGTGAGAGGCCAGCGTCCTAACCACTAGACGAAGGGAGCAGTTTCTCTCGAAAGGCGGTATTATACTGACTTGGTTGCCAGGCTCAATAACTTGGTTAAAAAAATAGTTGGGTCTGGGTTCCAAAGTTAAGCGCTAATATCTCATGTTAGGTAATGATATACTTGATTTAATAATGAATTTTATAGTCGCTCATAGGGTGAAACCATTAACGCTACAAGAATTTGTGGTTATTCCTGACGCCTGCTGCTTTGTCATTAATATTAAGTTAATTGTTATTAATGGCAGACGATGCCTTGTTAGTGACTCCGGAATTTCTCACAAATCCATGTTCAATTACGGATTATAGGTTGAAACAAGCTGCCAAGTGGCTGAAAACGAAGTTCTCTGGATTGATTAGCAACTCAGCCCAAACTAATGGGCTGGAGCAAAGCAATCATGTGACTTCGAAGCTCATACCCAGAGATGAGCATATTATATCCCGCGCTAACATTAGCAATAACGCGGTTAAGGTGCTCTATCGTCTGAATAAATCAGGATATGAGGCCTATCTTGTTGGTGGTGGCGTGCGTGATTTGCTACTAGGTCGAGAGCCGAAAGATTTCGATGTGGCGACTAATGCTTCACCTGAAGAGGTTAAGGCGGTATTCAGTAATTGTCGCTTGATCGGTCGGCGGTTTCGTCTTGCCCATGTTCACTTCGGCAGAGAAATCATTGAAGTTGCCACATTTCGCAGTAACCGGGAATCCACTCAAGATGAAGATCGCCGGGTAGAAAACGGCATGATACTTCGGGACAACGTCTACGGCACACTAGAAGAGGATGCCCAGCGACGTGATTTTACCATCAATGCCCTCTACTATAACATTGATGATTTCTCGGTGATCGATTTTGCTGGTGGTCTATCCGACCTTGAAAAAGGTGTTATTCGGTTGATGGGTGATGTGGAGAGCCGATTTCGTGAAGATCCTGTTCGTTTGTTGCGAGCGGTTCGTTTTGCCGCCAAGCTTGGATTTGTTATTGAGCCTGAGACAGAACGTCCCATGGTTAAGTTGGCTCCACTGCTTGATGATGTTCCGGCAGCGAGGCTCTATGAAGAGGTACTGAAGCTTTTTCTCAGTGGTTCTGCCCTGGATAGCTTTGAAAAGTTACGCCACTATCAGCTATTTGGACAGCTTTTTCCTGCTACGGAAGAGGCCCTTTCCCATGAAGATCATGAGTTCCCTATTACCTTTGTCAGTCGGGGTATGGCGAATACTGATACTCGCCTGCAGCAGGGCAAGTCTGTTACTCCAGCCTTTCTTTTTGCGGTGCTATTGTGGGAGCCGGTCAGGCTCAAGGCTGAGAACCTCCAGGCACAAGGCGTGCATCCAGTTGAAGCCCTTCAGACAGCTGCTTCCGATGTATTATCTAAGCAGATTCAGTCTGTTTCAATTCCGAAGCGATTTAGCTATCCCATGCGCGATATTTGGCAATTGCAGCCACGTTTTTTACAGAGACAGGGTAAGCGACCCCAACGTTTGTTAACCCATCCTAAGTTCCGTGCTGCTTATGATTTTCTTCTGTTGCGTGCTGAAGCGGGAGAGGTAAAGTTGGAACTGGCCGATTGGTGGACCCTGTTTCAGGATTCAAGTGGCCAGGAGAAACAGGCTATGGTCGAGCAGGAGGGGAGAGGGAGTGGTAGCAGAAGTCGTCGTAGGCGGCGTCGAAAGAAGCCCAATACGGTAGATGAGTGATCTAGCAGCGGTGACTGCCTATATAGGCTTGGGCAGCAACCTGGCAAATCCACGAAGGCAGCTGGAAACGGCAATCCATGAACTTGCTGGGCTTGACTCTTGCCACCTGCTTTGTCACTCATCTCTCTACCGTACCCGTCCGGTAGGACCACAAGACCAGCCAGACTTCATCAATGCCGTTGCTTGCCTCTCAACCCAGCTTGAGGAAGAGCCACTGCTTGATGCCTTGCAAGGCTTGGAACAGCTTCATCATAGAGTGCGCAAGGGGAAGCGATGGGGTCCTCGCACGCTCGATCTCGATCTGTTGTTATATGGTGATCGGATAATCAACACACCTCGCTTGAAGGTGCCGCACCCAGAAATGCTCAATCGAGCTTTTGTTCTAACGCCCCTCAAGGAGATTGCCCCTCCCCAATTGATCATTCCTGGTGTTGGTGCATTGACTGAGATACTCCAGGAATCGTCGGAGAAGGATATTGAACCTGGACTCGAGGTTGAACAACTTGTTTGAAAAACCACAGTTTTTTGTCGTAGAGGGGCCTATCGGTGTTGGTAAGACAAGCCTAGTGCGACGTTTGGCCGACCACTTTCAGAGTGAGGTTTTGCTGGAGGGTGCTGAGGAAAACCCATTCCTGCAGCGATTTTATGATAATCCCCGCGAAGCGGCACTGCCAGCACAACTGTTTTTTCTCTTTCAACGTAGCCAACAGTGGAATGGGTTGATCCAGGAGGATATGTTTCGCCAATATTTGATTGCCGATTTCATGCTCGAAAAAGACCGTCTATTTGCACAGATCAATCTCGATAAGGATGAATTGCAACTCTATGAACAGGTATATGATCGATTAACTTTGGATGCGCCACCTCCCGATCTGGTGGTTTACCTTCAGGCTTCAGTGGATACCTTGATGAAGCGCATAAAACAGCGTGCCAGACCTCAGGAAAAGGCCATTGAAGAGGGGTATTTGCAGAGATTGTGTGATGCCTATGCCGATTTTTTCCATTATTATGACCGCTCTCCCTTACTGATTATCAATGCTGATGAGATCAATCCATTGCAAAAGGAGGATGATTTCCAGTTATTAGTGCAGCATATCAGTAGTGAGGGGGCTGATAGGCGTTATTTAAACCCCATCCTGTCGTGCTGAATAGATTGAGCATCATGATGAAAAAATACATTACAATCAAATTGGGACTGTCCCCACATCCTCTCTGGTTTGTGGAAAATTTTCTTCATTCCGGCCGCAACATCAAGGAGGCCTTGAAGGCCGATATGGCAGCAGTCAAGCAGGGAGTATTTCCTGCCGCAGAGCATAGTTTCAAATGAGTTGCGGTATTTCTACGATTTCTGATATCGCCTCTCTGCGGGAGCGCATTCGAAGTTGGCGCAGTAATGGAGAGTCTGTAGGCTTTGTACCAACCATGGGCAATCTGCATGAGGGGCATCTTGCTCTGGTGGCCGAGTCAAAGAGAAGAACTCAACGTTGTGTTGTGTGTATCTTTGTTAATCCCATGCAGTTTGGCGCTGGAGAGGATTTTGAGTGTTATCCTCGCACGCTTGAGGAGGATAGGCAAAAATTGGCCGCAGCCGGTGTTGATCTGCTCTTCGCCCCTACAGCGTCAACCATCTATCCCGCTGGCACAAAGTCGCAAACCCGAGTTGAAGTGCCTGAGATCTCTGATATCTTGTGTGGTGTGAGCCGCCCCCGCCACTTTGTCGGTGTGGCCACTGTTGTTTGCAAACTGTTTAACATGGTTCAGCCAGATCTGGCCGTGTTTGGAGAGAAGGATTACCAGCAGCTGATGGTGATCCGACGTATGGTGACGGACCTAGCAATTCCAATCGAAATTGTGGGGTTAAATACGGTTCGTGAGGAGGATGGATTGGCGCAAAGCTCACGCAATGGCTATTTGACTCCGGAGGAACGCCTGATCGCTCCGATACTCTATCAAACACTGAGGGAAACAGCAGCGGTAATCGCTGATGGCAACAGGGATTTTGCCCGACTTGAAGAGGAGGGCTGGAAGGCCTTGAGTTCCGCAGGTTTTCGGCCAGACTATTTTGCCATTCGTAGTGCAAAAGAGCTGGCTCCAGCACGGAATCAGGACAGTCAGTGGGTTATTTTAGTGGCAGCATATCTGGGCTCAACCAGGCTTATTGATAACCTGATTGCTGCATAGCAGCATTTTTTAAATTGATAGGCAGGCTAAGATCGCGGATAATTAAAAATTGTTCACGGTCTGAATAGTGAGATATGCTTCCGTTTTGATCGAGACATTTCATTCATTCAAAAGGGCATGAAATCCATGCAGTTGACAGTACTCAAGTGCAAGCTACACAGAGCATGTGTGACCCACTCCGAGTTGGATTACGAAGGCTCCTGTGCGATTGATGCCGACCTTATGGCGTTGGCTGGTATTCATGAATATGAGCAGATTCAGATCTATAATGTGACCAATGGCGAACGTTTTACCACCTATGCTATTCTGGCGGAGGCAGGTTCTCGTGTGATCTCGGTGAATGGTGCTGCTGCCCATAAAGCTCAACCGGGTGATCGAGTCATCATCTGCGCCTATGCTGGTGTGGACGCAGATGAAATGGAGGCTTTCAAGCCTAATCTTGTCTATCTGGATGAGCAGAATAAGGTGATTCGTACCGGTGATGCCATCCCTGTGCAAGCCGCGTAAGAGTAAGCCTGGCCTGAGCAGGCTTCCCTTCGGGCGAGACGCTAAGCGGTCATCCGCGTTGTTGCGCGCCTTGGAAAGGGAGAAGCCATTCCCGGCGGCACGCGCCTAGCGGCTAACCGCTTAGCGGGGCGGCGTAAAGTGTGTGTTGCTGCAGAGCAAGGTTCGCCCCTGCAGATCGAATAATTTTCCAGTAATATTAGCCTATTAGCCACCCTAAAAAATCAGTTGACCGCTCCATTCTAATAACAGGTTTCTGATTTTTTAAGATCAATGGTGCTTTGGTAGAGTTCAAGGTAGTGCTGTGCGCTGGCTTCCCAACTCAAATCCTGCTGCATACCTGTTCGTGCAAGGATTTCCCAATCGCCTCCTGAGCGGTGGTAGAAATTGATGGCATGTTCAACCGCCCCCCATAGACTGTCTGCGTCCGCGTTTTCGAATACAAACCCAGTGGCGGTTCCATTGGCCAGGGTCGCGGGGGTGATATCTGTCACGCTGTCAGCTAACCCTCCGGTGCGCCGTACAATGGGTACTGTGCCATACCTCAGGCTATACATTTGATTCAGGCCACAGGGTTCAAATCGGGAGGGCATTAGAAAACAGTCACAACCCGCTTCGATCCGATGAGATAGCCCCTCATTGTAACCAATGGTGACGCCAACACGATTGTGATAACGGTTACTGATCTTCTCCAAAGCATGCTGTAATACCCGGTCTCCTGAACCTAATATGACTAGCTGTGCCCCAGCATCCATAATGCCCGGTAAGATCTGCAGGATCAGGTCCACCCCTTTCTGGTCAACCAGTCGTCCGATATAGCCAAACAGTTGGATCTGTTCGTCCTCTGGTAAGCCGAACTCTCTTTGCAGCGCGAGTTTGTTCTGGCGCTTATTGAAAAAGGTGTCGGATGAATAGTGTGTGTCGATATACGGGTCGCTTTGAGGGTCCCATTCATGATAGTCGATACCGTTGAGGATGCCGCTGAAATGGCTCTCCCTGTGAATTAGCAAATCCTCAAGTCCATAGCCGAATTCAGCAGTTTTGACCTCTTTGGCATAGCTTGGGCTAACTGTGTTTATCCGGTCAGAGAGAGCAATTCCTCCCTTGATGAATGATAATTGACCATAAAACTCAAGGGCATGGAGTGTCCAGAGTGACTCATCCAGTTTCAGGCGCTTGAAGGTGGCGTGGTCAAATATCCCTTGGTAGGCTAGGTTGTGGATGGTGAATAGGGTTGCCGGACGCTCTTTCTCTTGCTTCATCAGCGGAGCAACAAGACCTGTCTGCCAGTCGTGGGTATGGACTATGTCTGGTTTCCATTGCAATCTTGCTCTACCTAACGCAACCGCTACCACTGCGTGGCAAAAGCATAGGAAACGTTCTGCATTATCGGGCCAGTTTTCTCCCTCAGGTGAGAGGTATGGGTTACCAGGGCGATCAAACCAGTAGGGTGAATCCACCACATACAGAGGCACCTTGTGTGGGCCACTTGTTCCCTGAAGCAATCTTGCCTGGCTATTCGGAAATTGAAGTTGCGCTACAGACTTGAGATTATCCGCTTTTGCGATAACGTCGGGGTAGCCAGGAACAATCAAACGACAATCCTGGTTGAGATGATTGAGCGCCACAGGCAAGCTACCAGCAACATCAGCCAGACCGCCCGTTTTGATTAAGGGCGTTACTTCGCTGCTAGCAAAGAGGATTTTCATGGTACGTTGCTATCCTGTCGTTTTATTCTATGAAATTAATGTAAGCATTTTTTTATTTGCCTTCGCAACTTTATCTTGTGATCATCCCTGCTTGACATCCTCCTCCCTATAAGGGAAGAGGATTCCTACGGCGCTCAAGCTGCGTTAGTCTGAGCCGCTTTGGGGGGTCTTTGCATAACCTGGCATAGCTTAGCTTCTTCTCGCCATCCTCATGGAGCCTCTTTTGCAGGGCAAGCGCCTTATTGAACACGAAGCGGTATGACCCGGCAAAGCGACGCATAGTGCATGCTTGCTCACCATTGGGCCGTAGTTCGTATTTGAATGCCTGCAAACGCTCCATGCCTGAATCATACAAGGAAAGGCCTGACTTGAAAAAGCGAGTCAGGAAAAATGTGTTGTCGTCACCCTCATACT
Organism: Candidatus Thiodiazotropha sp.; assembly: GCA_037382065.1. Taxonomy (GTDB): domain Bacteria; phylum Pseudomonadota; class Gammaproteobacteria; order Chromatiales; family Chromatiaceae; genus Thiodiazotropha. The sequence continues at coordinate 25,110 of JARRQF010000024.1, forward strand.
TTGCCTCTTCATTCGATGGTGTCGTACGCCCATTGGCATCATTAAACCTAAAAAAATCAGTTGACCGCTCCATTCTAATAACAGGTTTCTGATTTTGAAAAAATAGCTTCGATGGTTATGGTCACCTACTGGGTGAACCACGCTACAACGTGAATGGCACGCTTGTGGCAGCACATGGCAGCGTTGCAACTCCTTGGAATAGCGGGCTATTCTGCGTCGTTGCGTCTTGCCCTGCACCGCCACAAGCGCACCCTTCACGCTGTCCAACTGATCTTTTTAGGTTAAATAATATATCGAGCAATAGCAGACATCCTATTAGCAAAGTGCTGCGAGCACCAGGATGTGCAGGAGTGGTTCTTGTCTTGCCCCGCCGAAGCGCGCACTTCACGGGTTTAACTGATCTTTTTAGGTTCAACCTAAAAAAATCAGTTGACCGCTCCATTCTAATAACAGGTATCTGAGTTTGAAGAGAATAGCTTGATGGTTATGGTCACCTACTGGGTGAATCACGCTACAACGTGAATGGCACGCTTGTGGCGGCACATGGCAGCGTTGCAACTCCTTGGAATAGCGGGCTATTCCGCGTCGTTGCGCCTTGCCCTGCACCACCACAAGCGCACTCTTCAGGCTGTCCAACTGATCTTTTTAGGTTGAACTGGGGAGGCTATCTTCATACTATCCCTGTTCATCCCATGAATAACATGGGTAACCACATTGATTTTTAGATAAGTGATTATGATAGAAATAAATCAGACGGACGAGTGGGATGCGCTGAAACAGCATTGGCAGGAGATCGAAGCAGTACAGATGCGAGATCTTTTTCAACAGGCACCAGAGAGATCAGAGCAGATGTTGATCAGACAGTGCGGGATTCTACTCGATTATTCGAAAAACCGAGTGACTCCTCGGACTATGAATCTGCTTTTAGGGCTGGCGCAGGCGGTCGACCTGGATGGTTGGCGCCGACGAATGTTTTCCGCAGAGAGACTCAATATTACGGAGGACCGAGCCGTATTGCATGTCGCTCTTAGAAATCGCAGCAATACCCCCATCTGGTTTGATGGAGAGAATGTTATGCCTTCTGTGAATGCTGTGTTGAAGCAGATGGAAGGCTTCACCGAATCGGTTCGTTCCGGTGATTGGAAAGGCTATACTGGTCAACCCATTACTGATGTGGTGAATATTGGTATCGGTGGCTCTAATCTGGGACCATTGATGGTTTGTGAGGCATTAAAACACTACCAAAGTCCCAAGTTGCGTCTCCATTTTGTTTCTAATGTGGATGCTACGCATATTCTTGAGACCCTGAAACCACTGAATCCTGAAACCACGCTTTTTGTTGTTGCCTCGAAAACCTTTACGACCCAAGAGACCTTGACCAATGCTCATACCGCCAGGGAGTGGCTACTGAATCATCTAAAAGATCAGGCCTCAGTGGCGTCTCATTTTGTGGCTGTGTCAACGAATACAGAGCAGGTAGCTGAGTTTGGCATTGACACCAAAAATATGTTCGAGTTTTGGGATTGGGTGGGAGGACGCTACTCACTCTGGTCGGCTATTGGCCTACCCATTGCATTGGCTATCGGCATGCCCCGTTTTTATGAAATGTTGGATGGCGCTCATGAAATGGATCAGCATTTCCTATATGCTGATTTATCAGAGAATATGCCTGTTATCATGGCTTTGTTAGGTATTTGGTATGTAAATTTTGCCGGTGCCAAGAGTCAGGCAATTCTCCCTTATGATCAGTATTTGCGGTATTTGCCGGATTATCTTCAACAGGCCGATATGGAGAGTAATGGGAAACGGGTCACCCGATTGGGGCGACCTGTCGAATATGCAACTGGGCCGGTGATCTGGGGAGCTGCTGGCACTGATGGACAGCACGCCTTCTATCAGCTGATTCATCAAGGTACGCAGATGATTCCCTGTGATTTCATTGTGCCAGTGAATAGTCTTAACGAGTTGGGCGATCACCACCAGAAGCTATTTGCTAATTGCCTGGCTCAGTCCGAGGCTCTTATGAAGGGTAAAACGCGTACTGAGGCTCGGGAAGAGATGGAGCGTTCTGGTATGGATCCGGAAAAGATTGTCGATCTTCTTCCGCATAAGATTTTTCCTGGTAATCGTCCTAGCAATACACTGCTGATTGATAAGATTACCCCTTCTCGCCTGGGTTCACTGATTGCCTTGTATGAACACAAGATCTTTGTTCAGGGCGTGATTTGGCGGGTCAACTCCTTTGATCAGTGGGGAGTGGAGCTGGGAAAACAGCTTGCGGGTGTTATCCTGCCTGAGTTATTGGATGATCAACAATCATCCTCACATGATAGTTCGACGCAGGGGCTGATTAGTTATTTTCACCATCATCGATTAAAGCGAAAACAACAGTCGTAATTCGACTTTGTTAACCTGGATTTCGCAGTTGAACCTATGCGGAATCTAGTGTGGTGCTTCTACAAATTGAGGATGATAGCGAGATGCTAAGCGTCTCGCCCGAAGGGAAGCCCGCTCAGGCCAGGATCCTGTGTTGCCATGCTTGAACCTAAAAAATCAGTTGACCGCTCCATTCTAATAACAGGTATCTGATTTTAAAGAAAATAGCTTCGATGGTGATGGTCACCTACTGGGTGAATCACGCTACAACGTGCATGGCACGCTTGTGGCGGCGCATGGCGGCGTTGCAACTCCTTGGAATAGCGGGCTATTCCGCGTCGTTGCGCGCTGTGCATGGATGCACAAGTGTCGCGGGCACAGGGATGTGCAGGAGCGACCCTTGCCCTGCACCACCACAAGCGCATCCTTCACGCTGTCCAACTGATCTTTTTAGGTTGAAGCCTCTCGTTGCAATAGAATGGCACCAAGAGGGGGCAGGGTCATGCTGATGGATAGATCCCGTCCCATCCAGGGAAGTTCACTCGTGACCAGAGCAGGAGCATTACCCAAATTGCTGCCACCATAGAATTCCGAGTCAGAGTTTAATACTTCTCGATAGACTCCAGGATAGTTAACGCCGATTCGGTAGTCTTCCCGAGGTACTGGGGTGAAATTGAGTATCACAAGCAGTTCATTGCCATCACGGTCTTTGCGTATGTAGCTAAGAATGGACTGGGAAGTATCATGGCAGTCTATCCATTCAAATCCTGGAAATTGAAATTCAATTTGGTGTAGGGCGGGATGTTCCTTATAGACTCGGTTTAGGTCAGTCAGTAGGGTAGTAAGGCCGTTGTGCAGAGGGTGATCCAATAGGGACCAGTCGAGTTCCCCTTCATCATTCCACTCCTCTCCTTGCGCGAATTCACACCCCATGAAGAGCAGTTTCTTGCCCGGGTAGGTGAACATATAGCTGTAAAGAAGGCGCAGATTGGCAAACCGTTGCCAATCATCACCCGGCATCTTATCAAGCATGGACCCTTTGCCATGCACAACCTCATCGTGGGAAAAGGGCAGCAGGAAATTCTCAGTAAATGCGTAGAGCAGACCGAAGGTCAATAAATCATGGTGATAGTGACGGTAGATCGGATCCTGGGACATATAGGAGAGCGTGTCGTGCATCCAGCCCATATTCCATTTCATACTGAATCCAAGTCCTCCCAGCCAGGTGGGACGGGAGACTTGAGGCCAGGCGGTTGACTCCTCAGCAATCATTATGGTGCCAGGATGAAGGTCGTGGGTGACGCTATTCAGTTCGCGCAGGAATTCAACCGCCTCCAGATTCTCTCTGCCTCCATATTGGTTGGCTACCCAGTCACCAGGTTCTCGTGAGTAGTCGAGATAGAGCATCGAGGCCACAGCATCGACCCGCAGGCCATCAATGTGGAACTCTTCTAGCCAGTATATGGCGCTTGAAATGAGAAAATTGCGTACTTCGTTACGTCCAAAGTTAAAAATCAATGTACCCCAGTCCCGATGCTCTCCTTTGCGTGGATCGGCATGTTCATAGAGTGCGGTGCCATCAAACTCAGCCAATGCGTGGCGGTCTTTGGGAAAGTGGGCTGGTACCCAGTCAAGCAGTACACCAATTCCATTCTGATGCATATGATCCACAAAGTATTTGAAGTCTTCTGGTGATCCGAATCGGCTGGTGGGTGCAAAATAACCTGTGGTTTGATAACCCCATGAACCATCCAGAGGGTGTTCAGTGATGGGTAGCAGCTCAATGTGGGTGAAGCCTATACGCTTGACATATTCGCAGAGTTGATGGGAAAGTTCTCGGTAGTTAAGGAATTCTCCCTGCTTATCTCTGCGCCAGGAGCCCAGGTGGACTTCATATACCGACATGGGTTCCTGTTGCCAATTGGCCATGGAGCGGGCTTGGATCCATGATTCGTCAAGCCACTTAAAGGGGGTGTTTGATACCACCTTCGTTGCCGTGTCAGGGCGGCATTGAAACTGGTTGCCATATGGGTCTGTGCGCAGTGATACATGCCCCTCCTTAGTGCGAATCTCATATTTGTAGAGTGTGTTAGGCTGAAGGTTTGGGATGAATAGCTCCCATACCCCAGACCCACCTCTGGAGCGCATTGGATGAACTCTGCCATCCCACTGATTGAAATCGCCGACAACGGCTATCCTGCTGGCATTCGGTGCCCACACAGCAAAAAGTACCCCCTCAATAGAATCTGCAGTATGTGGATGAGAACCGAAAAAGCGGTAGGCGTGGCGGTGCTTGCCTTCATTAAAGAGGTGGATATCAAACTCTGGAAGTTGAGCTGAAAAGCTGTAGGGGTCGTGATTCTGGTTTGTTTTACCAAACTTATCTTGCCACTCGAGTAGATAGTGTTCGCTCACTTGGTCTGTAGGCAGGGCCAGTTCGAAAAAATCCGTCCCCTTTATTCTAGGTATTTCAATTTGCTTTTCGGCCAGGCTGACTTTTTCAGCCTGTGGCATATAGATACAAATTTGACAAATATCTCCTTTAACGTGGCGCCCAAGAACCTCAAATGGGTTGTGATGCCGCGCTTCGATTATTTGCTGCATGGCTTCCGAGATTGAATTTTTTATTCGGTTTGGCATAGCTGAGGAAACCTGTTTCTAGTAGTACGCTTTGAAGGGGACATGATGTTACCATAGGTCATGCTTAGTCTCACAAATACCCTAACCCTGTTTAGGATAGAAGAATATCATTTTTTTCATGCCGTAGATTGTAGCCAGTGCGGCTACGGAGGAACACGCGATGACAGACCAGAGCCAACGTTTTGTCAGCCGGTTGACTCGAAACACCCTTGCACTGATTCTGGCAGGGGGGCGAGGTTCCAGGCTCAAACACCTGACGAAGTGGCGCTCCAAGCCAGCCGTTCCATTCGGTGGGAAATTTAGAATTGTAGACTTTCCGCTCTCCAATTGTATCAATTCTGGAATTCGACGAGTTGGCGTGCTGACCCAGTATAAGGCGCACTCCCTGCTTTTGCACATACAGCGTGGTTGGGGCTTTTTGCGAGGGGAATTTGGTGAATTTGTTGAGTTGCTGCCAGCCCAGCAGCGGATAGAGAGTAGTTGGTATGAAGGAACAGCCGATGCGGTTTACCAGAATCTCGATATTCTGCGTAGCCATAATCCTGACTATGTGTTGATTCTTGCTGGGGACCACATCTATAAAATGGATTATGGCACAATGATTGCCGAACATGTGGAGTCTGGTGCGGATATGACAGTGGGTTGCTTGACTGTGGATCTGGAAGAGGCCAAAGAATTCGGTGTCATGACCGTAGATTCGGATAACTGGGTCAGTGAGTTTAATGAAAAACCGTCTGAGCCAAAGTCCATTCCCGGCCACGATGGTCTTGCGTTGGCATCCATGGGGATCTATGTGTTCAATCGAAAATTTCTTTTTGAACAATTGATTCGGGATGCGGATATGCCAAACTCCAGCCATGACTTTGGTAAGGATATTATCCCTAGGGTTGTTGAAAAATACCGTGTGTTAGCCTATCCATTCAGAGATTCCGGCAGTGGCAAACAAGCCTATTGGCGGGATGTGGGTACGATCGACGCTTTCTGGACAGCAAACCTCGAACTGATAGGAATTACTCCACCACTTAATCTCTATGATCACAGTTGGCCAATCTGGACCTACCAGGAGCAGTTGCCGCCCGCTAAATTCGTATTTGATGATGAAGAACGGCGTGGTATGGCTGTTGACTCAATGGTTTCGGGCGGCTGTGTGATTTCCGGGGCCAAGGTGACAAATTCGCTGCTCTTTTCAAATGTGCGGGTTAACTCCTACAGTACAGTAAACAGGACGGTAGTTTTGCCCGATGTTAACATCGGAAGAAACTGTAAAATCGATAAGGCAGTCATTGATCGTGGCTGTGATATTCCTGAAGGTACCATTATTGGTGATGATCCAGTGGCTGATGCAGGACGCTTTTATGTTAGTGAAAAGGGCGTCGTTCTGGTGACGCCGGAAATGTTGGGGCAGGTCATACACCATGTCAGGTGAGGAGGATCAGGATAATCGTCTCCAAGTCGTTTTTTGTTGGCACATGCATCAGCCCTACTATAAGGGGCCAAAGGAGAGTGACTTTCTTGTGCCCTGGGTTTATCTGCATGGAATCAAGGATTACGCCGATATGGCGGCACATCTGGAGCATGCTCCTGGTGCCAAAGCGGTGGTTAATTTTGCTCCAGTATTGCTTGAGCAAATTGATGATTACAGTAAACAGATCCAAGCCTGGTTAAGCCGGGGCAAGCTGATAAGGGATCCGTTATTGGCTGCTCTTGCAGGCCCTGGGTTACCCGTGGACACGGCATCTCGTAAGGCGTTGCTCTCCGCCTGCCTGAAGGCTAATGAGCAGCACCTTATTGGGCGATTTAAACACTTCAGTCAACTTGTTGATCTGGCAAAACGTGTCTTGAATAATGAGGTTCTGATTGGCTATCTCAATGATCAGTGTTTGGTCGATCTGTTAGTCTGGTATCACTTGGCGTGGGTGGGAGAGTGTCTGCGCTTGAACGATGTTCGGATCCGCTCACTTCAGGCAAAAGGACATAACTACAGCAGTGATGATCGTCGTCGTATGCTTGAGATGGTAGAGGAGGTGCTTCGTTGCTTACCAAGTCGCTATGCGAAATTGGCGAAAATGGGGCGAGTAGAACTCTCCGTGACGCCCTACGCACACCCAATCATACCGCTGATGGTTGATATCAATGCTGCCAAGGAGGCCTCGCCATCGATTAATATGCCGCAACTGAAGAGCTACCTTGGGGGAGAGTCCCGTGCCCGCTGGCATGTGCGTAAAGGATTGGAGGTTTTTGAAAAGCATTTCGGCTTTCGACCAAAGGGTTGTTGGCCTTCTGAGGGTGGTGTTAGTGAGGCCACTCTGAAAATGTTGGAAGAAGAGGGGTTTAGTTGGACCGCAACCGGACAGCAGGTGCTAAGTAACAGCTTAATGGCAGGAGGTGGCGATTCGCCTCTACCGGATAACTGGGTTCACTCTGTCTATCGTGTCCAGGAAGGGTATCTGAAGATGTTCTTCCGTGATGATGGCCTGTCTGATCTAATTGGTTTTACCTATGGTGACTGGCATGCGGATGATGCTGTTGGTGATTTAATCAATCATCTGGTCAATATCGCGGATGCCTGCAAAGGAAAGTCGGATGCTGTGGTCTCAATTATCATGGATGGTGAGAATGCTTGGGAGTACTACCCATATAATGGCAGCTATTTCCTGAGCGCGATGTATGAGCAACTTTCAAATCACCCCCGTTTACAGCTGGCTACATTTTCAGAAGTTTTGCAGCGGCAGAAAAAGCCTGCTCCGCGATTGTCGAAGTTAGTGGCAGGGAGCTGGGTCTATGGGACCTTTACCACCTGGATAGGGGATGAAGACAAAAACCGCGCCTGGGATATGTTGGGTGAGGCGAAAAAAATCTATGACAAAGTCCTGAATAAAAAGAAATTCACGTCTCAGCAGATTCAAGAGCTTGAGAAGCAGTTGGCGATTTGTGAAGGCTCGGATTGGTTTTGGTGGTTTGGTGACTACAATCCTGGAGAGACAGTGAGTGATTTTGAACAGCTTTTCCGTTGCCAGCTTTCATACCTTTTTGAATTATTGGGTGAACCAAAACCGGACTACCTCTCCAAGGTGTTTGCGTTTGGCAGTGGCAGTCCTGTGCAAGGTGGCGTGATGAAACCATTGATCCGGCGTATCGTTCTGTTCATTGTTTGCTAACTCGTCGAAGAGCCGGTGTTCTGCTCCATATCACATCGCTTCCAGGTCCAGCCAATGTCGGTGATTTGGGCAGTAACGCTTATCGCTTTATCGATTTTTTAGCCGCCTCAGGGATGACGGTTTGGCAAATACTCCCAATCGGCCCAACAATGCACGATAATTCACCCTATCAAAGCAGCTCTGTATATGCGGGTAATCCTCAGCTGATTAGCTTGGAGATGCCGAACCAGCGAGGGTGGCTGGATGAATTGCCAAACAAAGTAACCGACTCAGTCAGAAATAAAGCGATCAGACGCTCCTGGCAGGGGTTTAAAAAACGAGCCAGCGAAGAAGAACGGCTTGAATATCAGAGATTTATTGCCGAACAAAAGCATTGGCTTGAAGATTATGCCCTGTTTCAGGCCCTTCATCAGGAGGAGAATAGCTGTTGGTGGGATTGGCATAATACACTAAGAGACAGGCAGCCTCAGGCCTTGGCTATGGCCAGAGCCCGTCTTGCTGAATCTATCGACATCATCCGCTTTGAGCAATACCTGTTCTATACCGAATGGATGGCTCTCAAGCGCTATGCGAATGAGCGTGGTGTTCTGTTGTTTGGTGATGTTCCGATTTTTGTCGCTCATGATAGTGCTGAGGTTTGGGCACATCGAAAAATGTTTGATTTATTGGATGATGGGCATCCTCGAGCTGTGGCAGGTGTTCCGCCAGACTACTTTTCTGACACAGGGCAGCGATGGGGAAATCCGCTCTATCGCTGGGATATGATGGAGGCTAATGGCTTCAGTTTCTGGGTCGAGCGACTTAGGTATCAATCCACACTATTCGATTTTTTACGTATCGACCATTTTCGTGGTTTTGATGCCTATTGGGAGATCCCCGCTCAGGAAGAGACTGCGATCAATGGCCGTTGGGTCAAAGCGCCGGGAGAGAAGCTTTTTAGCGCGATTTATCAAAAGCTTCCCGACTTAGAGTTGGTGGCAGAAGATCTGGGCGTGATCACCCCTGAGGTTGAGGTCTTACGCAAGGCCTATCACCTGCCTGGCATGAAGATATTACAATTTGCTTTCTCTGGTGGAGCAGATAATCCCTATCTTCCTTTCCACCACACCAAGGATGCTGTTGTCTATACTGGCACCCATGATAATGACACCACACTGGGATGGTACAAAAGTCTGGATGATCCCACTCGAGAGTTTGTGGATGAGTATTTGGGTAAGTCTCGTGAAAGCATGCCCTGGCCATTAATTAGGGCAGCGCTTGCGTCACGGGCCAGTCTTGCAATACTACCTTTTCAGGATGTGTTGAGTTTAGACTCAAGGCATCGTATGAATACACCTGGTACCACTGAAGGAAATTGGGGGTGGCGTTTTGATTGGAAACAAATTGAGTCGGACACCGAGGTGCGTCTAATGCAGCGGATTAAGATGTACGGCCGATAGCGTCAACTATCCCGTGTCGCGGGCACATGGATGTGCAGGAGCGACCCTTGCCCTGCACCCCCACAAGCGCACTCTTCACGCTATAATCGTCAATTTGTATGAAGCACCACACTAGTGTGGTGCTTCATACAAATTGACGATGATAGAAGCCTGCTCAGGCCAGGAGACAAGGCGCAATGCGCAGGGAATGGCTCGCCCTTTTCAAGCATTGCAACGCAG
>JARRQF010000025.1:0-19662 GCA_037382065.1 Candidatus Thiodiazotropha sp.
GTGGCGGCACATGGCGGCGTTGCAACTCCTTGGAATAGCGGGCTATTCCGCGTCGTTGCGTCTTGCCCTGCACCACCACAAGCGCACCCTTCACGCTGTCCAACTGATCTTTTTAGGTTGAAAACACCATGGAATATCTCACTCAAATATTGGCACATGATCGAAAGTCATAATGCGGTTCGTACCGCACGTTACAGATTAGCCAATCTATTTCACCACCAAGGGCTCGAAGGATCATATCCTTCGTGGTGAAATTTTTGGAGTAAATATGATGGAACAGTTGACTCAGATTTTATCAGTTTTGAACGCCGAAACTTGAGTTATTAAAAAGTTATAAATTACTCCCAAACCTCAGCAGCTGAATACCTTTCCCAACCACGTAGGTTACGGGTGAGCGGTGCGAACCCCAACATGTCCAGCTATCAACTACCCACCACAAGTGCACTCTTCACGCCGTCCAACTGATCTTTTTAGATTGAATAACAGTGTTCGGTAAAAAGTCATCGAGAGTTCAATAACAAAGGTTAGAGCTGTAAGCCATGTTTTTGCATGAAGCGCCAAGCTTGCTTGGTGATCTTAGATAGCTGCATCCATGATATCCGATATCTATTTATTCCAAGGGTATCCTTTGCACTATCTTATTTGATTTGATGCTTCCTATTTTGAGTCGCATCCAATTTTTTCAGCTGGAGGCCCTGTTGGCAACGTTATAAAAACAGGTGCATTATTACTTATTTTTAGAATGTTATTATACGAGGTGCTGCAGAGAATCCAGAAGAACTCAATAAATAATATTTTAACAGACCCAAGCGTTAACTAAACGACGTTGCTTAAATAAATCCACTCATGCTACAAGCGTTTGTAAAAAAATTCGACATATTCTGATGCGTTATCGTTCTTATTAAGAAATTTGTAAAAAATTCCGACGCACTTTGCTGCGTTATCACTCTTGTTTAGGGATTTGTAAAAATCCTAACATACTTAGTTTCATTGTCATTCGTGTAAAGTCATTTGAAAAAAATTCCAACATACTCAGCTACGTTATCATTCTTATTTAGGGATTTGTAAAAAAACTCGATGCACTTTGCTGCGTTATTATTCTTGTTAAGAAGTTTGTAAAAACTTATTAAGGAATCTGTAAAAAATACCGACACACACTCTGCTGCATTCTCGTTCTAATTAAGGGAATAGCCATTAATAGTGAATGATGAGCAAGCAGTACCCGTCAGAATTCCTCATAAATCCATATCGCTTGTAGATTCTAGGATTAACTCTATGAAAACCTTTGTCATAGAAAATAGTTGGATAACTAAAAGAGTAGCTTCGCGAATATGTCATAAAATATGCGTAGTATATCAGCAACCTTGATTTAGTGGATTGAATAAGTCTATTGAAAAATTCTTTATAAGAATTAGCAAATTAGTTTTAGAATAGAATGGTCAACTGATTCATTTGACTCATTACTTCTATAAAAATGGGTTACTGATTAATGGTTATTCTTAGAATAATTCTTAACTGAAATAATCACAGAAAATTTCTTTAATCTTAGTCTCTACGCTAGTCAATACACTTAACTTTATTACCAAATCATTACCAAATTATTTGCACTTAATATTGTGTATTTATTAACAACGAATCCTTTGACAATCTGTTCAAAGTTGATATTCTATGGCTGGATCGTGACCACGGTCTAAAAACGGAAATGCACTGTATCACAATTTCACTTGGATACGTGCAAAACATCACATTAATTTAAAAGAGCAAAACTCAAGGAGCTTTCGATGAGAAGTTTAGATGTTATGGAGCTTAGTCAAGTTGAAGGTGGCTGCGATGTTCCAGCCCCTGAGCCAGTATGTCCAACCCCAGAACCTGTTGTTTGTGAACCACCAGCACCTGTTGTTTGTGAGCCACCACCAGCGCCAGCTTGTCCGCCAATATCTTGCGGGATAATAGTCACCTGCTTTTCTTGGTGTACAACTTTTTTCCATCACCGTCATCATCACCATCACTGGTGCTAAGCTGATTGCTTAATTGGTCAGCTAATAACCTGACTGTTTGGATTGACTACTTAGGTGGTCAATCCATTTCAAATTTACAGTAGTTTTAATCTAAGGCATTAGACTCTATCCGTGAGATTCTATAATGCTTTTTTTGCTACAATTAATACTCAATCACGTTCAATTACAATAACTGGATTGATCTATTTCACGGTAATGGTACAAGGATGAATGGCGAACTGTTCAGACGCGAAGTGGTTGCTGCTCAACAAAGCAATCGTCACACTGGAGAAATATTACTAACACAGTCCATTCCTCTGTGGCATCTTACTACCATTGTTATCATCATTCTCTTAATCATCATCCTATTCCTTTCATTTGGTGAATTCACACGCAAGGAGCGTGTATTCGGATTAACAGTACCAGGACATGGTGCAATTCCACTTATTTCGAGAGAGTCTGGCATCATCTTTGCCTCGAAGGTTTCGGAAGGTAGCTTTGTTGAAGCGGGAGACTTGCTCTTTGAAATAAGACGCGACAAATTTAGTGACCTGGGTGAAACGCAGCGACTAATAGAAGAGTCTCTCAGCAACCAAACTAAAAACATTGAAAATGAGATCAGCAATCGCAATAACCAGGCAGAAGAAGAGACTAGTAATCTAAAAAAGAGAGCCCGACTCCTAAAGCAAGAAATCAAATCTCTGGATACTGAAATAGCCCTGCAGTCACAACATATTGCTGCAGCAAAAAGCCTACTAGACAATATGAAGCCACTGTTTGAGGAGAAAATCATACCTGAATTGCAGTATCAGCAGCAGGTCAGTTCGTATATCGAACAACAAGCTCGTCTTGAGAACCTGAAGCGTGAACTCATTTCTATCAAATCACGTCATTTGGATACATTGAATGAGATTCGTGCTGTAAAGCTGCGCACCAACGCCGATCAATCTTCATTGGAACGCTCTCTTCTTTCAACCAAACAACAAAGACTTGAGCAACGAAGTGCCCACATCAGCTATATACGTGCCCCAGTTGCAGGGACTATCAGTAATATACAGGTCGATGTTGGCAGGCAAGTCGAAGCAGGCAGCTCACTCGCAACGCTATTACCTGAAGGCGTTCTCCTTGATGTACAGATTTTCGTACCCAGCAGTGCAATTGGTTTCCTTAAAACCGGTCAGCATGTAAAACTTCGGTACGATGCCTACCCTTACCAAAAATTTGGAGTCTACGAGGGAGAGCTAACCGAGCTTGCCAATGTAGATATTTCATCGATGGAGCTTCAGTCACGTTTTCCTCATTTAATGCAACAACACCAAGGAATGACTTTTTTCCGAGCTACTGTTCGTCCGGAATCACAGGAAATTCAAGCATACGGAAAGCCCATCTCTCTACGCACTGGACTGACTCTTCAAGCGGATATACATCTGGAGAGAAAACGCCTCATCGAGTGGATTTTCGATCCAGTCTTTGCGCTAGGTAGTAAGATCTAATGCTATCCAAGCTTTTTACTATTATTATGGAAACTCATGGAACTGTTTGAGCGACTACACCTGGGTCGGAATAGGCGCAGCATACCCATTATTCTACAAACTGAGGCTGCCGAGTGTGGTCTTGCTTGCTTGGCGATGTGCGCAGCTCAATATGGCTACGAAACCGATTTACGTGCTTTAAGATCACGTTTTTCCCTATCACTTAAGGGGCTTAACCTTAAGATACTAATCGATATAGCTTCTGAGATGGGACTAGCAGGTCGTGCGTTGAGGCTTGAGCTTGATGAGCTGTCACAATTGAGTATGCCTTGCATATTACATTGGGATTTACGACATTTTGTAGTACTGACGCGCATTGAGAAAGGTAGGGCGATCATCCATGATCCCTCTATCGGAAAACGCCGTCTCACCATGGATGAGCTTGGACGCTCTTTCACAGGCATTGCACTTGAGCTCGTTCCAAGTGCTGACTTTAAACCCAAAAAAGAAAAGACCCGAGTTCGTTTGCGTGACCTGCTTGGGAATGTGGTGGGTTTGCGGCGCTCTTTAGTGCAGATATTGCTTGTCTCCTTAGCTTTGGAAGTCGTCGCCATTATGCTGCCGTGGCTAAACCAGTGGATCATTGATGATGTTGTCGTCACTGGTGACTATTCACTGCTCCTTGTGCTAGTTAGTGGCATGCTTTTGATGACACTTTTTCAGCTCGCCATATCATCTCTTCGATCCTGGCTATTAGTGGTCATGGGAACACGGATGAATCTGCAGTGGTCAACCAATGTCTTCTCCCATTTGTTACGCCTTCCAGTTTCATTTTTTGAAAAACGCCATCTAGGTGATGTCCTATCAAGATTTGGCGCAGTCGATCAGATTCGTAGCGTCATCACAGATAGTTTTATCGAAAGTATTGTAGACAGCATCATGGCATTACTCGCACTGTTTGTAATGCTATTCTACAGTGTCAAACTCACTCTGGTCGTAGTTGTCGTGGCATTTCTCTACGTTTTGCTAAGAGCATACCTATACCATGTCTACCGATCACGCAAAGAAGAAGAGATTGTTCGAAGTGCCAAACTCAGCAGCTTAACACTTGAGAGCATACGCGGTGTACAGAGCTTGAAGTTATTTAACTTTGAGACATCCCGTGTTTCTAACTGGTTGAATCAACAAGTAGATGTCTATAACGCTCGCATCGCGTTACAAAAACTCGATATCGGCTTTCGCTTTGGACAAGGTTTTTTAGTCGCCGCAGAAAATTCACTGGTACTCTGGCTAGCAGCCACGATGATCATAAACCAAGAATTTACAATTGGCATGCTATTCGCCTATCTTGGTTATAAGGAACAGTTTATTTCCAAAGTCACGGCATTCGTAGACCGTGTTGTGAGTTTTCGACTACTCTCTATTCAGACCGAACGATTAAGCGATATCGTATTTCATGAGCGTGACTCAACAGATGAAGGCATCTCTCTTATTCCCACCGATTCCGGCCTTACTATTGATTTCCATGACGTCTGGTTTCGCTATGCCGATAGCGAACCTTGGGTGCTTTCTGGCGTTAACCTGAGTATCAAACCTGGTGACTCAATCGTCATTATTGGCCTATCAGGAGGGGGGAAAACGACTTTAATCAAGTTAATGCTCGGTTTATTAACCCCTAACAAGGGGGATATTCTGGTTGACGGTATCAGCTTGCGACAGATTAATCTTGCACAGTATCGATTTCACATCGGCACAGTGATGCAGGAAGACCAATTATTCGCTGGATCGATCCTGGAGAATGTCGCTTTTTTTGATTCCGATCTAAAAACTGAAGAGGTCATGGAGTGCCTGCAGAGAGCCGGTATCTATGAAGAAGTAAAGGCAATGCCCATGGGTATGCAGACTCTGGTGGGGGATATGGGCACTACGCTTTCAGGCGGCCAGAAACAACGCATTCTTGTGGCACGCGCACTCTACAAGCAACCTGAAATACTGGTTCTCGATGAGGCGACCAGTCATCTTGATAAAGATAACCAGGCCCACGTCCATGCCGCCTTGCGTAGCACGGGAAAAACCCATATCTCGATTACCCACAGAGAAGAGCTGCTAAGCCCAACGGACCGAGTCTTTATTCTAAATGAGGGGCAGCTTTTGGAAAAACCATCAGGTGCAGCGAATCATTTAATGCTTCCCCACGATCGTTTAAAGGTAGGCACCGATCGTTTAAAGGTAGGCACCGATAGTTTTAAAGCAGACACCGATAGTTTTGAAGCAGACACCGATAGTTTTGAAGCAGGCATCAATATTGTATTTCAAGATGTCTGGTTTCGCTATGCCGACAGCGGGCCTTGGGTACTTTCCGGGATTAACCTTGATATCAAAACGGGTGACTCGATTGTCATTCTTGGTCTCTCTGGTGGTGGAAAAACGACGCTGATCAAGTTAATGCTAGGCTTACTAATTCCAGTTAAAGGCGATATTTTTATCGATGGGGTTAACCTACAACAGATCGATCTCGTCCAATACCGCTCTCACATCGGCACAGTGATACCGGAAGATCAACTATTTGCCGGGCCAATTCTTGAGAATGTTGCATTTTTTGATCCTGACCTGGACCAGGAACGGGTAATCGACTGCTTACACAATGCCGATTTATACGAAGAAATCACAACCATGCCAATGGGCATGCAGACCCTGGTAAAAGATATGAGCACCACCCAGAAGCAAAAACTTCTAGTGGCACGAGCCCTCTATAAAAGACCAGAGATACTGATTTTCGATGAGGCCGCCACTCATCTCGATAAAGATAATCCGGCCAATGTCTATGCCATCTTGCGTAGCACGGGGAAAACCCATATTTCGATCACTCATAGAGAAGAGCTACTGACCCTAGAAGACCGAGTCTTCATACTTCAGGATGGAAAGCTTATTGAAAGACTCTCCAGCCGTCAGCTGCCTTCAGATTCACAGGAAGAGACTTAAAAGTAAATGATTAGCCACTCGACTTACTATCCACGCTTCAGCTATCTGCTCATTTTAATATTACTTTTCTGGAGCTCCTTAATCTTGGCTGATTCTCCGAATTCATCCATTGTTTGCTATGACGACTGGCGACCTATCGAAGAAACCATAAGAGTAGACAATAACGGCTTAATCACCACCCTGGTAGAAACTGCCTGGCAGTGTAATCCAGAGAGCCTTGCGCTATTAGATGTCATTGATGCCGGTGGCGCCAGAATTCGGCAGTCTAGAGCCTCACTGCTGCCCAATGTGTCATTAAGCAGCGATTACAATGATACAAGCTATAAACTTGAAGAGGATTCCGATAGCAAACACAGGCAACGCAGTAGCACATTACAGGGAACTTTGAGAGTACCTCTTTTTAAACCACAAGCGTTACAAGCCTTGGATGCTAGTCACATAGAAAGCGTCGATACGGAACTGGCGCTACAGGAGCATCAAAGCGAACTAGCAATGTCGATTATCGACAGCGTTTTAAATTTAATTGCGCTAACCGAAGACATTCGGGTTCTTGAGGCTCAGGTAGCCAGCAATAACGAGCAAGTCCATATTAACAAACGCCGCCTTGAGGGTGGGTTAGGGTCCATTACAGATATTGTTGAAACCCAGTTACGACTGCGATTAGCTCAAACTCAACTAAAAATACAACGCAGTGATCAAGAACAGCGCAAGCTCGAACTTGCTAAACAAATTGGCAAACAGCGACTTACCCTGGGAAGCGTTAATATCGAGAGCAAACTGCCTGCGATAGCTCCCGAAGATATCAAAATGGCTACTGAGAGCATGATGCGGGATAATCTGACACTACAACGAGCACAAAACAACGTTTCACTTGCAGAAGCAAATATTCGCGTGCAGAATCGCGGCCACTGGCCAACCCTTGACTTGGTAGCCACTAGTAGCAATAGTCGATATTTTAAATATGCTGGAACTACAGCGAGCAACTCGGCTTCCACCACCTATATGTTACAGTTCGAGCTACCGCTCTATTCAGGTGGCAGCACATCAGCTCACGAAGCAGAGGCCCAAGCTCTGTCACGCAAAGCAAAGCAGGAGTTACACTCTGCTCAAATCTCCGCAGTTACCGAATTGCGCCGGCACTATGAAGAGAGTGAGTTACACCGCGAACGAGTCACTATGAATGAACATTCCTTGTCCGATGCGCAAAGACTATTGACGATAACACGCAAGGCATTTCGAGCAGGTAACCGTAGTAATATCGATGTACTAAATGCCCAGCAGCAGGTTTCAGACGCAGGCGGTGAACTGATTAAATCAAGAGTCGACTACCTACGCTCCCAAGCACAAATTTTGAAATTGCTTGGCAAGCTGGTGGACAAACCGACTTTACAGCTTATTGACACGGCCTTGATCATATCCAATTAACCTGCTAACTGGTAAACACTATACTCCCAATACGTTCTGCCAGAGCTCTTTGGACCTTTCCAGCCGATTAGCTTTAACTCTTTGGCGATAAAATGGTTAATGAAGCCATGACCAACCAATAATACTCGTTGATGTTGTTCCGCTAGCTCTATTAGCCGGTTAGCTGCCTGTTTGGCGCGCACCTTGGTCGCACTGAAGGATTCTCCATTTTGCGAAAAACCGAATAACCACAGCAACCTAAGCAGCACAACCCAAAAACTAATGGGTAAAGCCAGAAAACCACGATTAAAGTAAGGGATAGCCGCCTCGCTAAAAAGAGGAGCCATCAGCAGGTTATCACGGTAGCCAAGTGCTCTCGCAGACTCCAAAGATCTCTGTAGATCACTACAAACAACGCAATCATATCCACTCATCTTATCAATGAGCTCAGGTGGTGGCTGATCAATAATACCCGAGGCATCGTAAGATGTTGCAACGTTTTTTAACTCACTAGCACGAACAATACCCGAAAGCCTGAATGCTGGTCTACCATGTCTGAGAAGCATAATCTCCATTAACTATGAAATTCCATATTCCCAAAACAATCCATTACGTCATCAACCTCATCATTTAATAATTAATTTTTCCGACGTCCTTACTACGATGTTCCAAACAATAGGGTTAAAGTAGCTTAAACGCCATACGAATAGCCAATACAAAAAGAAACACAGCGAATAATCGCTTAATGACTCGCTCGGGAAGTTGGTGTGCCAAACGTGCGCCTAAGGGGGCAAATAGAATACTGGCACCAACAACCCCACCAAAGGCCGGAAGATTGACATACCCCAGACTATGTGGTGGAAGATTTGCTTCATCAAGTCCGGTGATCACAAAACCTATACTGGAGGCCAAAGCCAATGGGAATCCGATAGCAGCCGCAGTTGCAATGGCTTGTCTAACCGGCACACCACACCAGCTCATATAGGGAACATTGAGTACACCACCACCAACTCCCATTAGTGCAGACACACACCCCACTCCAGAAGAGACCGTGAGTAATGCAAACGAACCGGGCAAACTTCGGCCGGCCGAAATCGGTCCCAGCGCCATCTGGAGTGATGCAGCAAAAAGAAATAGTATAAAGCCTAGCGTCAACCAGTAGCCAGGAATGATGTCAGCTAACCAGGCACCAAAAAACGAACCAGCGACAATCCCTGGCGTCATTGTCTTTACCAGTGGCCATCGCACGGCTCCTCGGCGATAATGCGCCCAAATCGATGAAATTGCTGTTATTGCGATTGTTGCCAGGGAGGTACCCACTGCCACCTTAATAATAAGGTTAGGATCGACGCCTTCTCCCTCAAACACCAAGGAGAGTACTGGCACAATGATCACCCCTCCTCCGATTCCAAGTAGGCCAGCTACAATCCCCGCCAGGGCACCAGCAAGAAGCAGTGTTTCCAAATCCATAACCGATTATTCCTTGTCCAAATTGACGCAATTGGGGTAATGAAAACGGGTTACAGGTTCATATCCATGCTCGTCAAGTTTGAGTAAGAACCTCAGAAATATACTGATCCAATCATTCCAGTACATCACATCTGGTTGAGCGTCTGGCAATCGAAATTACCACCATTTCATCAACAACTGCTTTTAACTGCGGAATTGGGCAGTCAATTGACGAAAAACAAAGAAACCAATAATCACCAAAGAAATCAAACTGATTAACACGACTATTTTGGTTTTTTGATTATATTCAGTCAACGCTGAAAAAGCTTCATCATAATCCTGCTGCACTAGCAAAACCCAATCATGCTTAGTTTTTCGAATCTCGCTGAATACTTTTTTTCCGAATTCATTGGTATAAACGAGGGACTCCTTACCACTAACCAACATCGCTTGATATCCCGGATGATCAGTCAGACTGGTACGATTCTTGATAAATGTGTCGTCTATATGAGAGATCACATCACCCTCCTGGTCGAGCAGAATAACATAACCAGTTTTGCCAAATCGGGTGTTTGACAGTTTTTCTGATATACCAGCTAATGTCATACCAACAGCCAGCACCCCTTTTGTTTTATCTTCAGAGTCCTTGATGGGGACCGAAATCACCAGGGCAGGTTTACCTGTTGTTTTACTGATCAACACCTGCTGCCCCATCGACTTACCACCAAGCACCTGACGCACATAACTGCGATCACTGTAATCTTTGAGTTCTTTGCTATCGCTACGAGATATATTTTGGCCATTAATATCAGTTACAAAAGCCAGATAGTCCCATTCATAGGTATCCACCATCGTCTCAAGCGCCTTTTTTTGGCGCACTCCATCCATACTGATCATCTCAGGAAATTTCGCGTTTTGGCGCAAAACCAAGACATTCATGTCAATCCAGCTCTCTATAAAACTCTGCAATTGATCAGCACTGGATGAAAGCGTGTTGTGCACATCCTGACGAACGACCCCTTCACAGGCAGCATGACTGATATACCACATCACAGCGAGAGGGATAATGGCTACTAGTCCCATTATTAAAGACATTTTAAAGATTATTCTGAAGTGCACTGATGTCTCATCAGCCATGTGGCAACTCCTACCTTGAAAATTTCATATCAATATCGATTGAACCAAGCTCACTGTATTAGAGATGGCCCAAAGAGTCGTAGTACTTGCAACTTTCCATACAATAAACTTAATTCAAATGAGGCTATCAGTATAATTTAAGTAACTACACAGATAATGGTTGCTCACCACTTCAAGCCACACCTATCCAGCTACTCTCTCATTCAATTTAAAAACCCGACAGACTATACCCTATCATGTTGAATAATAAAACCTTTACTAGTGCGTTTACTTTATTCGCAACCTTAACTTCCACCTAGCAATAGGTTTAATAATATATTGTTCTACTGCCATAGTTGAAAGAATGCTGTATTTCTTTAGAATAAGTTTAAATAGTGCCGCAGCACATAATCACTATAACCTGAATCCGCACTTGGATCTGGAAAGAAATAATCACTTTTATAGCAAAAAAGTCATTGCCTTTCACTCGGATAGATAATCTGTCACTATTTTCTCATGCTGAGCTAGGGACGATACTGCCCCCCCTCAGAAACCAATGCGCCAACACCATAGCATCAGATAATTAAGTTGCCCTATGAAGATACCTTTTACCATCTTCTCAATACTGACACTAACTGTATTTCAACTTTTTGCTGTTGAGCTTGAGGTGTCTCCATCCCACTCAAATACCGGTACTTTTAACCTCATCTGGCATGGAAGTAAAGGCGAAACCTATCGCTTAGTTCAACTAATCGATCACAACGACAAGCAGCTCATCTATCAGGGAACAGATACCGCCCGAGTAATGACGGGACTACCCAATGGCACCTACCGTTATCAGGTGCAGGGCGAAACCGGCTGGAGTAAACCATGTAGCGTCACTGTTGCTCACCACAGCCTAATCCGGGCCTTCAGCTTCTTCAGTCTCGGTATTCTCGTTTTCCTTGCTACGCTTTTTATTGTGGTTCGGGGCGAAAAGAAGAACTAAATATGAGCAGAGAACGCCATATCAATTTTGAACGCCTAAAGCGAAATCTCAACGAACTCTCCAACATCGGAAGAAAAGAGGATTATGGTATCTATCGCATGGCCTTCAGTGAAGGTGATATGGCAGCTAGGCGCTGGCTTGCCGATCAGATCGAGTCTGCTGGTCTCACACTGCATCAAGATGGTGCGGCAAATCTAGGGGGGCGTCTCAACTGGTCGGATAATCGGCCGGTAGTCATGACAGGCTCTCATATTGATACGGTTCCCGGAGCAGGCCATCTCGACGGCGCTCTAGGGGTCATTTGTGGACTAGAAGCACTGCGAGTACTTCATGAACAGAAAGTGCCCCTGACTCATCCAGTGGAACTGGTCGCGTTTTCTGACGAAGAGGGGCGATTCGGTGGACTACTCGGTTCCCAATCAATGTGTGGCCTGCTGACACCAGAGGCCATTCTCGCTGCCGAAGATCTGAATGGGGTGCACCTCACCCATGCGATGAAACAACAGGGACTTGATGCTATGGATGCCCTCTCTGCTCAACGTGATCCGAGCAGCATCAAAGCCTTTCTGGAGTTACATATTGAACAGGGTCCAGTACTTGATCGACAGGGGCTACAGATCGGCATCGTCGACGCCATCACCGGACTCTTTAAGTGGAATGTCAAGCTCATCGGCACCGCCAACCATGCCGGCACCACACCCATGGAAATGCGCCAAGATGCCTTTCAGGGATTGGCTGAATTCGCTGGACAGGTTGATCGGGTAATTGAAGAACACGGCTCTCCCCGTAGCCGCACCACTATTGGCCGAATTGAACTCTTTCCTGGCGCTGCCAACGTAGTGCCTGGGGTGGCGGAGTTCTCCCTCGAAGTACGTGACACCGATCAACCTGTATTAGAAGCACTGGCTGATGCCTACCGCCGCACCCTCTCCGCCATCGCCCGGCGGCGCAATCTCATGTTTGAATTTGAGGTACTAAGCACAATTGAACCCATTCAATGCCATGCCAGCGTGATCTCGGCAGTTGAGGCATCAACCCAGGCCCTCAAACTAGACTACCTGCGCATGCCCAGCGGTGCGGTGCACGACACCCAAATCATTGCTTCGATAGCCCCTGCCGGGATGATCTTCGTACCCAGCAAGGAAGGGCGTAGCCACTCTCCAGCTGAATGGACTGCTTGGAAAGATATTGAGGCGGGTGCCAACACTCTGCTCAACGCCCTGGTACGGCTCGCCACCTGACACTCACAATTATGATGTAACACCTATGATTCAAGATAAAAAACCAGCAAAAATCCAACATGTAAAGGGCGTTTTTGACAATCTCGACCCACTCAGTAAAACCTACCGTGATGCAATCACCGAATCACCAGCCATCACCACTTCCCTGCGCCATGCAGATACCGCCCTACTCTGCATCGATATGCAGTATCTTGACGCTGCTCCCGGTTATGGTGTGTTCGCTGATGCCGCAGCTTCCGGGGTGCCTGCTGAAGCCCAGGAGTACTACTTTGACCGCCTTAAGTACACGGTATTACCCAATGTACAGCGGCTGCAAGAGGCCTTTCGCCGCAAAGACCTGGAGGTCATCCACACCCGTATCCAGTCTCACACATCCGATGGTCGTGATCGCAGCCCCGGCCATAAAAGGCTCGGTCTGCATGCCGCCCCCGGTTCGAAAGAGGCGGAGTTCCTTGAACTGGTAGCACCCAAAGGGGATGAGATTGTCATCAATAAAACCGCCTCTGGCGTCTTCAACTCAACCAACATTGAGTACATCCTACGCAACATGCACATCACCGGCCTCATCGTAGTCGGCGTCTACTCCAATGAATGCGTCTCAACTGCGATCCGTGACGCCTGCGACCTAGGCTTCCATGTCACCCTGATCTCCGACGGCTGTGCCACAGTAACCCCAGAATTGCAAAAGGCGACTATTACCACGATGAAGGATCGCTATGCCCGAGTACTCAGCACCAAAGACGCCATCGTAGAGATTGAAAACCTTTTTACTGAAGCAACATGAATAATGTTAACGACGCCATTCTCGCCCCCACCACTGGTTGGCTCATCCTCGCCCTCTTCAGCCTGCTGTGGGTGGTGCTCGGCTGGTGGTTTGGCCGCCGTAACCAAGACCTGGAAGGCTACATGCTGGCTGGACGAAAGGTCGGCATGGCCCTGGGCACCGCCACTGCGATGGCCACCTGGGTCACCAGTAACACCACCATGGCTGCCCCCCAGTTGGCACTACAAATGGGTATCTGGGGCATGATTGGTTACTCCCTCGGCTCTGTCGGTTTGCTGCTATTTGCCCCCCTGGCACGACGCATCCGTCAACTGATGCCAGGGGGCTTTACTAGCGGCGATTTCATCCGCCTGCGTTATGGTAAGACAGCCTGGCGAGTGTTTCTTGGTATTTCGCTGTTCTACGCCCTGGGTTGGCTAATCTCCATGGGCATGGCTGGAGGTGTGTTGATCCATGCCCTGACTGGCATCGACTATCAACTCGGCATGAGTGTGATTGTACTGATCTGCGTGCTCTACACCCTGCTCGGTGGCCTGCGTGCCGTCATCGGCACCGACTTCATACAAACTCTGATTATCCTGGTGGGTATTGTGGTGCTGGCCTGGCTGGCCATCGATAAGATTGGCTTCGAATCGATGCACACAGCGCTGCAAGCAGAGCGCCCTGAACTGCTTAACCTGCTGATGCCCGCCGCCATCATGTTCTTATTCAATAACCTGCTATTTGGCGTTGGTGAGATCTTCCACTCTAATGTCTGGTGGAGTCGTGCTTTCGCGTTTCGCGAGGGTGTTGGATTCAAAGCCTACCTTGTCGCTGGCCTCTTCTGGGCTCCAGTGCCCATTGTCGCAGGCTTCATTGCCCTAAGCGTACCAGCACTCAACCTTAACATACCCGCCGCCGACATGGTTGGGCCGATGGTGGCTGCCGAACTACTTGGCACTGGCGGGGCGATTTTAGTCTTCATCGTCGTATTTGCAGCACTTGCTTCCAGTCTCGACTCGCTGCTGGCAGCTACCTCTGACCTAATCCTTACCGATATCTACAAAGGCCATCTCAAACCCGATGCCAATCCTGAGCAACTGGCTAAAGCCGCCCGCTGGGTCATCATCGGTCTGGGCATCGCCACTTGGTTAGTCTGCCTGCCAAGACTCACCACCCTGGCAGCACTGCTCCACTTTACAGGTGCCTTTGTTGCCAGCACCATCTGGCCCATTGCCACTGGCCTCTTCTGGCGTCGCGCCAACGCCGGAGGGGCCACCCTAGCCATGCTGCTTGGCACTGCGGCCGGACTAACTGCCTACTTTCAGATTGGCTTCTACGTCGCTGCCTTGGTCTCTGCCGCCATATCCATGAGCATCGTATTGATCGCCTCTTGGAGCCGCCCAGCCAACTTTGACTGGCATACCCTTAATACCGAAAACCCTACCACCCACGCAGGGTCTCATACTTATGATTGAACTCAATGATTTGCCTGATATAGCACAACTTCCGCTGTCAGCTCCAACCAGAGGAGCACATGCAACACAGGAGTCAGATGTATGACCGCTTCCGTCACATTCCTTTACATCCTGGTCGGCGGCGCGACCATCGCAGCAGCACTGATCCCAGTGATACTGCTTACCCTATGGGTGAATGACCTGCGTCATGGGAGATTATGGTGAAACAGTCACTCGACCCACGACTCAAGACCCATATCGAAGAAGACGCCTTAGACACACAAGGCTTCGAGCGACCTCATGCACTGATGCAGGCTGTGGAAGAGGACTTGGTGCCACTCCTGGAGCTAGCCCACCGACCGGTGATCTCAGCGCATCAATTCAGCCGCGACCACTTAGTACAACTCAGCCGTCTTGCTGCCCGTTTCGAGACTCAGCCATCAATCATCAGCCGACCACTAACCGGCAAGATTCTGATCAGCGCCTTCTACGAACCAAGCACCCGCACGCGACTCTCCTTCGAGAGCGCCTGGCACCGGCTGGGCGGTGATATCATGTCGATTACCGATCCCGCATCCACCGGCATCGCCAAAGGAGAGTCACTCTTTGATGTCGGCGAAATGCTCAACCACTATGGCGACATGGTGGTACTGCGTGATAGCAACAAGGAAGCGGTCTACGAGATGTTAGAGGCACTACGCATCCCCATCGTTAATGCTGGAAACGGACTCGACGAGCACCCCACCCAGGCCATGGCCGATATCTATACCATCCTGAAATGGCAGCCAGGGCTGATGGCCAAGGAGCCCAACTGCCAGATTCGCATCGGCATCATCGGTGTGCCCAGTCGCATGCGCACAGTGCGCAGCCTGCTGATCTACCTGGCCCAGTTCTCTAAGGGCATCGCTGAAGTTGTGATCATAGCCGATAACAACACCAGTGAGGTGTTCGACCCTGATCAGCGTGAAGAGCTAGAAAAGGAAGGCCTCAAACTGAGTGTTACCTCGAACATGGAGCAGATATTACCAAGCCTGGATGTCGTCTACATTAACGCTATCGCCTGGACCGGCGATAGCTACGAATCCCATGGCAGCAAGTATGCACTCAGTGCAGACTCCAACTTCAAACCTAACGCCATAGTCATGCACCCTCTGGCGCGGGGTGCTGAACTTGATCGCAGCCTCGATGACACCCCCCATAATTGGTACTTCGCCCAAGCGCGCGGTGCCGTCTTTATCCGTATGGCCCTTCTTTCAGCCATGCTTAAAACATTCAGTTAGTCTTAGGTTAATCCAATATGTGCGGAATTGCAGGCATCTTTCACGCAGACCGGGACAAACCGGTCAATCCCGAAACTCTGGTTGCCATGGCGGCCATCCAGCACCACCGTGGGCCTGACGGTTTCGGCTGGCAAGCCATGCAGGGCATTGGCTTCAGCCACGCCCGTCTCTCCATCATCGACCTGAATGAGAACCGAGGCCGCCAACCCTTCATCACCGCTGACAAGCAGTTAATGCTGACCAAAAACGGGGAACTTTACGACTACAAACGCATCCGTGCCGACCTCACCGCCCGAGGCGCTCGTTTCCAGACCAAAAGTGATTCAGAGATCATCCTTCACCTCTATCCACACCATGGCCTTGAAGGTACCCTGCCCCACCTGCGTGGCGAGTTCGCATTTGCCCTTTTCGACAAACAGGAAGAGACCCTCCACCTAGTACGCGACCGCTTCGGCATCAAGCCCCTTTACTGGACCCAGATCGGAGGCACCCTAATCTTCGGTTCTGAGTTAAAGGTGCTCTTCGCCCACCCTGAAGTACCCCGCCGCTTCGATCCCCAAGGCCTCTACCACCAGTTGATGCAAACCATCGTACCCGGTACCACCGCCTTTGAAGGCATTCAACAGGTCAAGCCTGGCCATGCTGTCACCATCCGCCGCCGTCACAACCAGTTTAAAATCGCTGATCGACGCTACTGGGATATGCCCTTCCCCGAAGATAGCGTGCATGCCAACATCAGCGAAGAGGATGCTATCGAAGGTGTGCGTGCCAAACTGCTCGAAGCGGTCAACCACCGCCTGGAGGCCGACGTGCCAGTTGGCTGCTACCTCTCTGGCGGCATTGATTCCTGCGCCATCCTCGGCCTCGCCTCTGCCGCCCAACAGTCACCCGTCAAAGCCTTCACCATCGGTTTCGACAACGCCCAGTACGACGAAACCCCTATCGCCACGGAGATGGCCCAGGCCACTGGTGCCGACCAAGACGTGCTGCGCCTCTCCGCCAACCATCTCTACGATAACTTCGAAGAGACCCTCTGGCACACCGAGCGCACCATCTACAACACTCTAGCGGTAGCCAAATTCCTAATGAGCCGCCATGTGCGTGACGCCAACTACAAAGTCGTGGTCACTGGTGAAGGCTCCGACGAACTCTTTGCCGGCTACCCAGCCTTCCGCAATGACCTGTTTCTGCACGGCCTCGACCACCTGCCTGAGGCGGAACAACAAGAGTGGCGGCGGATGCTGCATGAGAATAACAAACTATTCAAAGGCGCCATGTTGGCAGAAAATGAAATCGACGACCCAGCCCTGACTGCCAAGATAGGCTTCACCCCAGCCTGTCTGCAGCCCTGGCTTGGAAGTGCCGCCTTTGTATCCGGCATCCTTAACCCTGATCTAGCCAACAGACTCAAAGACTACCGCCCCGGCAGCGCCATTGCCGAAGCCCTCGACACCGACAGCCTCACAGGTCGTCACCCTCTTGACCGCGCCCAATACGTCTGGATTAAAACCATGCTCGAAGGACAGATCCTCACCTGGGGCGGTGACCGGGTCGACATGGCTAACTCCATGGAAGCTCGTCCCGCCTTCCTCGACCATCACTTGGCTGAATTCGCAGCCACCCTGCCTCCCACAGTACGGATCAAAGGAAAAAAAGAGAAGTGGGTACTACGCGAAGCGATGAAGGGCCTGCTACCGAAAGTACTCTACGAACGCGAAAAATTCGCCTTCATGGCCCCACCAGCCCACACTGACCCCAAGAAATGGCAGGCGATGCAGGCACTGGCCAACAAATACCTCAACCCACAAGCCGTCGAGTCTGCTGGACTGCTCAGTCGAGCAGGCGTTGAGGCGTTGTTCAAACAGCACGATGATCCCAGCACCACTGATGCGACACGCAACACCATGGATGCGGTATTCAACCACATGTTAGGGGTGCAGGTATTGCATGAGCAGTTTGTCGCGACCGATGTGCCAGCACAAGCATTGGCAAAAGCTAAGGCATTGGAGTGGTCTTGTCAGAAAGCCGATTCGCTCAGCAGACTTTCAACCTAAAAAAATCAGTTAAACATAGACTTAATTCATTGTCATGAAAATTATTTATTGCTTGTTATTTATATTTTCATCACATTCATTTGCTGATGTATTTCGCTGTATTGATAATAATGGAAACGCAATATTCACAGATAACAAGCAAAATTGCATCAATGCTAAGAACACCGAGACCAAGCGCCTTGAATCTGAATTGCCATCAAGAAATAGCTTTTACAATGAAATACCTGATCTTCTCCAAACAAAAAAATCAGCAAATTTCGCGGGGGG
This sequence comes from Candidatus Thiodiazotropha sp., assembly GCA_037382065.1. Classification (GTDB taxonomy): domain Bacteria; phylum Pseudomonadota; class Gammaproteobacteria; order Chromatiales; family Chromatiaceae; genus Thiodiazotropha. Next base: position 18,471 of record JARRQF010000025.1, read on the forward strand.
TGGGAAACAGTTTTGTGGACCGGTCGCTGTTTCTAATTCACTGGTATGGCTAGAGAACGTCCAAGATGAGTCACATCAAATCGAGCTTGTACATAAGCTGAGTAGTTCTGAATATATGAACACCAGCGCTGAGAATGGCACAGGAACAGGTGGATTAATTCGTGGCATTGATAAATATGTTACCGAAGTGTTTGGCAGATATAGAAAACTAGAATACAGTGGCTGGAAAAAGTGCCCAAACAAATACCACTCAATAATCAAAATACCCACACTATCTTTTATGCGTTCAGGATTAAATCGCAAAGGGGCTGTTTGGCTAAATATAGGCTTTTATAAAGCAGATAAAATAAAGAATGAATACCTTAGAGTAGGCGGTCACTGGGTAACGCTCGTTGGCTTTGAAGGTGGACAATTAATTATCCATGACCCTGCATCCAGAGCAGGGAAAAGTTTCCACAATGATTTTATAGATTATTCAATTTTAGCAAGCGGAATACTTATAAGTAAAAAAATTGGTAAGCAACGATTGGCGAAAGGTTTCTTTCGATTAGGCAGTGGCTTATCGATACCTAAGAGAGCTGATACAGCAGTAATTGATGGCGTCGTTGTTTTGCAAATCTAGCCTGTAGATACTATGTAAGAGGGGGCGTTTGGTCTAAGCCTATAGATATAACCACCCTAAAAGGAGGGCTTAGCGATGAAATCGACCCAAACACCCCTATTTGAAAGTATGGCATCTACACTAGGAGGGCTTAGCGATGAAATCGACCCAAACACCCCTATTTGAAAGTATGGCATCTACACTAGCCGTTTTGTACCTAGCAATTGAGTTGGGAGTACAGAAGTGGCATTTGCTGTTTGGAGACGGAGAACACCGTCGTTATCGAACCATTGAGGCACGGGACATGGTGAGTCTTCTGTCAGAGATTAGGTTAAGCAAGGAGAAACTAAAGTTACCATCTGATGCATTGGTAGTGAGTTGTTTTGAAGCGGGTCGAGATGGTCACTGGTTACACCGGGCGTTATGTGCCCAGGGCATCCACAACCTGGAGGTCACCTCCACGAGCATTAAGGTGAATCAGCAAGGCAAACATCGCAAGACGGATCGTTTGGACCTTGATTCGCTCTACATCCAACTGATCCACTATACGCAAGGAGAACGTGACGAATTACAGGTGGTGAATGTCCCCAG
>JARRQF010000026.1:0-34747 GCA_037382065.1 Candidatus Thiodiazotropha sp.
CCGCTATTCCAAGGAGTTGCAACGCCGCCATGCGCCGCCACAAGCGTGCCATTCACGTTGTAGCGTGATTCACCCAGTAGGTGACCCTAACCATCGAAGCTATTTTCTTCAAAATCAGAAACCTGTTATTAGAATGGAGCGGTCAACTGATTTTTTTAGGTTCAACTAAACACGCTCTGAGCATCAAATACCGGGCCATCCACACAGACTCGCTTCATCGCCGGACCATCCTGGGTCTGCACCTCAACCACGCAGCCAGCGCAACCGCCAACGCCACAAGCCATGAACTCCTCCAGCGAGACTTGGCAGGGAACCTTCCATTCGGCCGCCAGCGCCGCTATCGCTTCGAGCATGGGATGGGGGCCACAGGCGAAAATCTCGACCTGCTCGCGGATATCTCTATCCAAGTAGCTAAACCAGCTCTTTGCCAGATCAGTGACATAACCCTGAAAGCAACCATTGAATCCTTGAAGTGTTGCCAATCGTGAGCCAATACCCCAGTCATCAAGTAATGGCATCCCAGCAATAACGCCTTCGGGTAGACCAGGAATCATAATTTTTGAAGGTGTTGGCTGGAAGGGAAAGGGTACTTCAGAGCCAAAAATGGCAAATGGCAGCTTATGTTTTTCCTTACGTAGTGCTTCTGCCAGGAATATCATAGGGGGCATGCCAACACCACCACCAATCAATAAGGGTCTGCTATGCTCAGGAGAGGGAGTGAAAGGTGTTCCGATGGGACCCAAAAGACTGATTATTTCACCTGGTTTGCGTTGTGATAACAGCTCAGTGCCTTTGCCTACCCGTTTGTAGAGCAGGTCGATCCAACCCTCTTTGGATGAAGTACGCATGATCGAGATGGGACGTCGCATGGATAGCTGTGGATCACAGGTCAGGTGGACAAAGTTCCCAGGTAGCGCTTTGGCGGCACAATGGGGAGTCAGCAGACGCAGAATGAATTGCTCACCGTCGAAGGCCTGGTGGCTAAGGATTTCTGCCTCTTCTAAGAAGACGGTATTGCGGCTAGATTTATTCATAATATTTATTCAGAGTAGACCAATCTGCCCTTCAGCAGGGTGTGGGTGACCTTGCCAGGCATCTCCCAGCCTGTAAATGGGGTGTTTTTACCAGCGCTCAGGAGTCTGTCTCCTTTAACTCGCCAGTATTGCTGAGGGTCAAAGATAGTGATATCTGCCGACTGACCGGGGGTCAAACGACCTAGGGGTAGACCGAGGATATCTGCAGGCCCACAGGTGAGACGTGCGATAGCACTGCTCAGGTCCATGACACCTTGCTCAACCAGTTTTAAGGTAAGGGGTAGCAGGGTTTCGAGGCCTGAGATACCAGGCTCTGTGTCGGGGAATGGCGATGTTTTGGCATCGGCTTCGTGGGGTTGATGATCGGAGCAGATCGCTTGGATGACATTCTCAGCGACCGCCTTACGCAGACCATCCCGGTCACTATCTGTTCGTAGTGGTGGCCTGACATGCAGGTTACTATCGAAACCCTCCATGTCCTGTTCGGTCAAGTGCAGTTGATGAATCGCCACATCGGCGCTTACCCGACGGCCCTCGCGTTTTGCCCAGGCCATGGTGCGTGCTGCACTAGCACTCGACAAGGCATGAAAATGGATGACAGCACCAGTGGTTTCGGCCAGGGCAAGATCTCGTGCAACAGCAACGGTCTCTGCTGCCTCTGGGATGCCGGGCAGGCCCATGCGATCAGCTACCTTACCTTCGTGGGCACAACCATTGTTACTCAGATGTTGGTCTTCGGGGCGGATTACAATCAAGAGATTGAACGTTGAGGCATATTCCATGGCGCGCCGCTGTACCAGGGTATTAGCGAATGGCGTGTAGCTATTGGTGACGGCGATACAGCCAGCCGCCTTAAGCGCGGCCATTTCACTCAATCGGTTACCTTTTAGATTTTTAGTGAGTGCGCCTTGCGGTAGCAGTCGGCAATAGCCCGCCTTGCGAGCCTTATGTCGAATCTGCCCCACAACGGCAGGGGTGTCAATGATTGGCAGGGTGTCTGGGGTGCAGCAAATCGTGGTGATGCCGCTGCTAGCCGCCGCTGCCGTTTCGCTCATGATGGTGGCTTTGTGTTCTGCGCCAGGTTCTCTGAGGTTGGCACATAGGTCAATTAATCCTGGGCAAACTACCTGCCCCGTGGCATTAATCGTATGACTGGCCTCGAAACCATCAGGAGCGGCTCCCAATGAGAGAATCTTGCCAGCGGAGATATGCAGGTCGGTGATCTCATCTATGCCATTGCCTGGATCGATGACCCGCCCGTTGATGATGCTGATATCTTTTTTCTTCTTTTTCATCCTGCAATCTCTTTCAGCTTAGAATCCTCAGCAGAGTCTAGATTCATGTGCAGGTTTTGCGTGCCAATGACCATTGAGATCACTGCCATGCGAATCGCAATACCGTAGCTGACTTGCTGGAGAATGACCGATTTTGAACCATCGGCAACCTTAGAGTCCATTTCCACGCCACGATTGATCGGCCCTGGATGCATGACAATAGCGTCTGGTTTGGCAAGGGCCAGGCGACGCTCGGTGAGGCCATAGAGGCTGAAGTACTCATGTTCTGAGGGTAGCAGGGCACCCTGCATACGCTCTTTTTGCAAGCGCAGCATGATGATGACATCAACATCCTTAATGCCTTCGTCCATATCATGGTAAACATGTACCCCAAGACAGCGGACATCAGAGGAGTGTAAGGTACGAGGCGCTACCACACGTACTTCAGAGACTCCCAGGGTATTGAGCGCTAGAATTTGCGAACGGGCTACCCTTGAATGCAGAATGTCACCCACGATCGCCACTCGTAGCCCAATAAATTCGCCCTTGTGGCGACGGATGGTAAACATATCGAGCATTGCTTGGGTCGGATGGGCATGGCGTCCATCTCCGGCGTTGATCACGCCCACTCCGGTGTCAGCATGTTGGGCGATGAAGTGGGCGGCACCACTGCTGGCGTGGCGCACGACAAACATGTCAACATGCATCGCTTCCATGTTACGCAGGGTATCTAGAAGGGTTTCGCCTTTGGAGGTTGCGGAGGCACTGATATTCAGGTTGAGCACGTCAGCCGATAGGCGTTTGGCTGCCAGTTCAAAGGTGGTTCTTGTGCGGGTGCTGTTTTCGAAAAATAGATTGGCCACCACCTTGCCACGACAAAGGGGGACTTTTTTAATGGTGCGCTCGGAGACTCCAGTGAAACTTTCTGCGGTATCCAGGATCTCGGTCAACATATCGCGGCCTAGGCCGTCAATGGTTAGGAAATGGAGCAGCCTCTTTTCTTCATCAAGCTGAAGGGCCTTGTTGCTTAGCGTCATGCATGCTTACCTTGCTCATCGTTTCGGGAAGTCCGATTAGTTTTACTGCCGATAATCAGCCTGAGTGGGTCGGGGCCTATCAGGGTGATATGTTGATCCGCTTCCAGGCTCGGATGGATGCCTGTTACATCGGCCTGTATCGGTAGTTCTCGTCCGCTACGATCAACCAGTGTGGCGAGCATGATTGAAGCTGGTCGGCCATAATCGAAAATTTCATTCAATGCGGCACGTATGGTGCGTCCAGTATGGAGTACATCGTCTATTAAAATGATATCTCGATCATCCACAGGAACCGGTAAATCGGAAGGATGGACCTCCGGATTCATGCCGATACGGGTGAAATCATCGCGATAAAAAGAGATGTCCAGCGTCCCAAGCTGCTCTTTTAGACCCAATTCCTGATGCAGTCTTTGCGCAAGCCAGACTCCGCCTGTACGGATGCCGATCATCAATGGTTTGGCAATCTCTCGCTTGTTTACTAGCGTCCATATCTTACCTGCCATGACATCCACAAGGGATTCAACGGCATCAGTTTTCATGAAAGTTGTGTTTTCGCTCATTAATTTAGGTTTAACCAAGTTTCCAATATCAATTTGGCGGCTACCGCATCATAATCCTCAAGACGTTTGGCTCGATGGCCTAACCTGTCTCTGGCTTCGAAGGATGTGAAACGCTCATCTGCCATATGTACCATCAGTCGAAAACGGCCTTCGAGTTGTCGTGAAAATCGCAATGCGGGCTGTGTTGCATCAGTTTCGCTGTCATCCACATCAAGGGGCAGTCCAACCACCAAGGCATCCGGTTGCCACTCATCAATCAGTTGTCCAATCCGCTGCCAATCGGGTTTGTGATTAACCAGTTGAAGCGTTTCGAGTGGGGTTGCTGTGCCAGTTAGGACTTGTCCAACAGCGACACCTATCTTACGGGTACCGTAATCGAATCCGAGTAAAGTGCGGATTCTTGGTTTAGGCGTGTCCGGCATCACCGCTCAAAAGATTCAGGTCTACACCCAACAGATCGGCAGCCGCCTGCCAGCGCTCCTTGCTGGCACGCATAAAAATAATATTGCTTTCAGCTGGACCGTTTAGCCAGGCGTTTTGCGCTATTTCGCTCTCCAGCTGCCCGGCACCCCAGCCAGCATAACCCAAGGCAACCAGATTATTGTTTGGCCCCTTGCCGGCAGCAATGGCTTCAAGAATGTCGAGTGAAGTCGTGACACTAATCCCTGAAGTAATTTTCAAGGTCGATGTCCACTCCGTTGAGCTGTCGTGTAGTACAAACCCCCGATCCCCCTGCACTGGACCACCAATATAGACGGGTTGCTCGGCTATTTTATTTGTAGTGACTGGAATATCCAACTGCTCGAAAACATCAGCCAGATGCAGCTCCATGGGCCGGTTGATAACGATTCCCATGGCTCCGTCACTGGAGTGTTCACAGATATAGGTCACCGTATGAAAAAAGTTAGGATCCTCAAGTTGCGGCATTGCGATGAGGAAATGATTGGTTAAATTGGTCTCTAGGCACATGTGTATAGTATCCGATCGCATGTAGATTGCTGCAACATTTATTCTGAATTGAGTTTGCCGCTGCGCAGAAATTGCCAGGTGCGGGTGATATCGAGAATGTCGGTCTCTTTACGTATCTCGTTTGGGAAAGGCGAAAAGGGGCCTGCCAGGCGTACAATACGCACCGCAGCATCATCTAGAATCTTGTGGCCGGATGAGTGGAGTACTCTAACCTGGTCGACACTGCCGTCCGCTTTGACGGCGACATGCAGCACAAGATTTCCATGTAGCATGTTACGCTTGGCCTGGTCTGGGTAGTTGAGATTACCGATGCGCTCTATCTTGCGTCTCCAGGCATCTAAATAAGCAGCGTATTTATACTCTTTGGTACTGGCACTAATGGCTTTATGCTTGGGCATTTTTGCGTAGGCTTGAGTTTTTTTCTCCAGTTCGGCGGTTAGTTTGGCGATCTCTCTGTTTTTGCTTACTAGGAGCTGTTGTGAAGAGGGGACCGGAAGTGATTGCTCGTTGGGTGGTTTCTGAAGTACCTTCAGATCCGATGTCTCCGTCATCAACGGACTCTGTTGCGGTGTTTTATGTTTCGCTGGCGTTTGCATAGGCGGTGGCGCCGCTATCGTGGGGGTCTCAGATATCTGAGGTTTGACATCAGGGGATTTTTTACCGCCCCCCGTTTGACTGGCTTGGGCAAGAAAGTCTGGTTTCTCATCCTTTTCTGGAGGCTCAACACGATGCCTCACCACAGTGACATTTAGGCTTTGCTGTCGGAATTCTGGTTTATTGATATCGGTTGGCTTAAAAGCAATGCCAAGAATCACAAAGGCATGCAGAGCCGCTGCAATGAAAAGGCCGATTCCCAGCCGGTCATTTTTGTTTTGGATGCTAATCATGAACTGAGTCTAGTCGCTATTGTATCCATCAGGTCGCCTGCAATATCAAGATTGTACTGATTATCCAATTCGCGAATGCAGGTTGGGCTGGTAACATTGATCTCGGTCAGGTAGTCGCCAATTACGTCAAGCCCGGCAAAGTATATGCCTCGCGATTTGAGTTCTGGGCCGACTTGTTGCGCAATCCAAAGGTCCCGCTCAGAAAGCGGCCTGCCTTCGCCTCGTCCACCTGCAGCAAGATTACCACGAGTCTCACCCTCTGCCGGGATTCTGGCTAATGCAAATGGAATAGGTTCGCCATCAATCATGAGGATACGCTTATCACCTGAGGTGATTTCTGGAATGAACCGTTGTGCCATCGTGTATTGTTTGCCATGTAGGGTTAGGGTCTCGATAATGACGGTTAGATTGGGATCTTGTGGGGGAATACGAAAAATAGAGGTGCCACCCATACCTCCGAGGGGCTTTAAAATAATGTCGTCATGCTGAAGGTAAAAGTCACGTATCTCGGCAGCCTTTCGTGTGACCAGGGTAGGTGGTGTGCACTGGGGAAATAGTGCGGTAAATAGTTTTTCGTTAGCATCTCGCAGGCTACTAGGGCGGTTAACCACAAGACAACCTTGCGATTCAGCCAGTTGCAGCAGGTAGGTGGTGTAGATGTACTCCATATCGAAAGGAGGATCCTTACGCATTAATATGACATCCAAGTGGTGCAGGGGTATCCGCTGGTGCTCGCCGAATTGATACCATCCAGAGATGTCATCATGAACTTGCAGTTGTCGGGTTTCTGCCCAGCACTCTCCGTTTCGCAGGGAGAGATCTTGTTGCTGCATATAGTGAATAGACCAATCTCTGGCCTGGGCAGCGAGTAGCATAGCAAAGGTGCTGTCTTTGTCGATTTTGATGGACTCTATCGGGTCCATCACCACACCGATTTGAACTGTCATGATATATTTTTAATCACTATTTTGAATGTGTTAACCTGGATGCATTTACAATTCCCTTAAGGGTTGCTTAGCTGTATTCTGACCAGATTTTCTTTCGTGCTATCAACAATGATAAACATCTTGGTGCTATGTTGAACAGCTTTAGTGTACCAAACAAGAATGTTTTCTATCCTTGATCATACATCAGGCGGCACATTTGCGATGGCATACAACATTCTGGTGAGGAGAATGACTAACTCCTTAAGAATTTCAATTGGTTGCCGCTAAAAGAGCATGTATTTTGGCTGAATTGGTTCTCTAATGTTTATCTATTGGGAAGTATATTCTTGATGCGGGCTGGCTGTCTTGCTATTTTGGGAAAGTAAATTGTGGTTGAGGATCCTTACAAAATCGGTGATTTCTATGGTGACCAAGCTGCATGATGGCATTAAATTGTTATTTGATGCCCGAACTCCTGAGTGGTTTAATCGTGGCAGCGTGTCACAGTTCAACTAATATCCCTTAATTTCCATCGCTGGGGTAGTTGCAGTTATGGCAACTGAGTGGCTTGGCTGTGATGGTGGTAGTAGCTAGATAGATATCCAGCTAGTAATGAAGTATTTAGAATTATGTCCGTGAAAAGAGGATACAAACGTGAGTGGTGATCAAACTGAAAAAGACATCTCTGGTGTTAAGGTCATGGTCATCGATGATAGTAAAACCATTCGGCGTACTGCTGAGAGTCTGCTGAAGAAAGCAGGTTGCGAGGTGTCTACCGCAACGGATGGTTTTGAAGCATTGGCGATGATTGCTGATCATCATCCTGATGTGATTTTCGTCGATATTATGATGCCCCGTCTTGACGGTTATCAGACCTGCGCGCTGATAAAACATAACGATGTCTTTAAAAGTATTCCTGTGATAATGCTATCCAGCAAGGATGGATTGTTTGACCGAGCGCGTGGACGAATCGTTGGGTCGGAGCAATATTTAACCAAACCGTTTACTAAAGACGAGTTGTTGGGTGCTATCCGTCGGTATGTCAATGCTGCTGCTTAAACGCCCCGGTAGCTGGTGACTGTTCTAACGTTGGAAGAATATGGGGTTTTAAAGAGATTTTGACATCAGCCGATAAGGCTTAGAACGAGTGGATAGAGAAATACGATGATCAAAAATATATTTCGCAAGGGTCGCGGGGCGTCAGTAGAGAGTAGTACCCCTATTACTGGCGAGACTAAGGGGCGGATTCTCGTGGTCGATGATTCGCCCACCGAGATTGTTGTTTTTAAAAAAATCCTTGAAAAACATGGGTATAAGATATTTATAGCAAAGGATGGCCAAGAGGGGGTGGATATGGCAAAGCAAGAGCTGCCTGACCTGATCCTCATGGATGTTGTGATGCCGGTGCTTAATGGCTTTCAGGCCACACGCCAATTAAAGCAATATGAACCAACGTCCAAGATCCCAGTCATTATGGTGACAACCAAAGATCAGCAGACAGATATCAATTGGGGTATGCGTCAGGGTGCAACAGAATACCTGGTAAAGCCTGTCACACCTATAGACCTACTGGAAAGGATCAGGGTATTGATCAATGCCTGACAGCCTGCAGCAGAGCGTCGTCGATTCACCTCAGGCAGTGGTGCAACTGTTGGCAAATATGGAACAGCGCTGCCGAGTATCTGCGAAAGGCCTTCCACAGCAGGAGCTGATACAGAGCTATTGGGAAGGGGTGATGTTCTATGTGGGTGAAAGCCGTTTTATCGCACCATTAAGTGGTGTGAAGGAAATCCTTAATTACCCGACATCTCTGACCCCGGTTCCGGGGTCGAAGCCCTGGATGCTGGGGGTTGCTAATGTTCGTGGCACCTTGATTCCTGTGATTGATCTTCAGCTATTTCTCATTGGCAGAAAAACTCGCCGCAGTCGTCGTAGCCGAGTGCTGGTCATTACACTGGGAAGTGGGCTAACCGGCGTTCTGGTGGGAGAGATGGTTGGTATGCGTCATTTTGCTAAGGAGACTGCAAAAAAGGTGCAATCAATTAATAGCAAGTTTACTAAATATGTTCAGTTTGAATTTGATCAGGATGGTATGGCTTGGCCGGTATTCAGTCTCTCCGCTTTGGCGGAGGATCCGGCATTTCAAATCGCAGCAAATTGATGTATCACTCAACCTTGAATTAAGGATTTGGGCTTAAGCTTTCGGGAGAAAGAAGAATGAAAGGCAAACGCGTGGGCGGTAAACAGCCCTCAAATAAGGTAATCACTACACTGGCTGTATTGGTGCTAGTGAGTCTTATCCTGGCTCTTGTGACCTTTATGCATACAACCCAGCGGGAGTCTTATGACGAGCAGTATCTGATCCGCGCCGCAGAGCAGCAGGTTTTAGCTCAGCGGATTGCCAAATATGCTATCTCAGCAGCGCGAGGCGAGTTAGACTCCTTCAAGCCGCTACAAAAAACCCGTGACCGTTTCGAAACGATCATGAATGAGCTTAAAAATGGCGGTGGTCCCAGCAGTGACCTGCCTGGCTCTCCAAGCGAGGTGAAAACAGAATTGGGGAACCTTGAAGATAAGTGGCTTGCACTACTTGGCAATATCGATGAGATCCTCAAAGCGCAAGAGAACATCCTGGCGATTGGCGAATTCTCAGCAATCATTTCTGAATTCGTGCCCCAGCTTCAAGAGATGTCGGAAGAGTTATCTGAAGTACTGATCAATAGCAATGCACCGAGACGACAGATCTACATTGCTACAGAGCAGGAGATGTTGATTCAGCGTATCAATTCAAATGTTAACCAGGTTTTAGAGGGAGGTCAGAAATCAGCTGCGGCGATTGATCAATTCAGTCGGGATGCCGATCTATTTGGACGTGTTTTGGCCGGTTTGCGCAATGGCGATAAGGATTTGGAAATCTCCAAGGTGCAAGACAAAATTGCTCTGCAGCGTTTGGCAGACGTGGCGACATTATTTGAGACTATCCAAGGCAACGCAACGGAAATTATTGAGAATATTCCAGATGCGCTGCCTGCTTTGGAAGCTGCTTCTGCCGTAAGTGTTGCTTCTGATGCCGTTAGTGGGGCAGCAGAAGAAATGATTGTTGCTTATCGCGAGTCTCCAGGAAGGTTTACTCTATTGGGCATCAAGGCAGGTCCAGGCATGATTGCCGTGTTTGGTGGTGCAGCAGCGCTGTTTCTGATGCTACTCGGAGTACAGTTGGTGGTTGATGCGCAACAACGTGAGTTGGTGAGTAAACAACAGAATGAGAATAATCAGAAGGCTATTCTACAACTATTGGATGAAATGGGAGACTTGGCCGATGGTGACTTAACGGTAACCGCCAGTGTGACCGAGGACATCACAGGAGCCATTGCTGACTCAATTAACTACGCCATCGAAGCGCTTCGAGAGCTTGTTACCACCATTAACCATACCTCGGTAGAGGTCTCCAGTGCGACTCAGGAGAGTCGTGCTACCGCAATGCATCTTGCTGAAGCGAGTGAGCATCAGGCAGAGCAGATCACGCTAGCTAATGGCTCGATCAGAGATATGACCGAGGTTATCGACCAGATGTCCCAGGATGCTACTGAGTCGGCTGAAGTTGCTAAGCGCTCTGTGGAGATCGCTAATACCGGTGCCGAGACGGTGCGTAATACCATCCATGGTATGGATAACATCCGCGAGCAGATTCAGGAGACTTCAAAACGGATTAAACGTCTTGGTGAGAGTTCTCAGGAGATTGGTGACATTGTGGAACTGATCGATGATATTGCTGACCAGACCAATATTCTTGCCTTGAATGCTGCGATGCAAGCGGCCATGGCCGGCGAGGCTGGTCGGGGTTTTGCGGTGGTTGCTGACGAGGTCCAGCGTTTGGCTGAGCGCTCTATTAATGCCACCAAGCAGATTGAAGCTTTGGTTAAAACTATCCAAGCAGATACTAATGAGGCGGTAACCTCCATGGAGGCGAGTACCTCTGGGGTGGTTAAGGGTGCCACCCTTGCTGAGAATGCGGGTGAGGCACTGAAAGAGATCGAAAGTGTATCGCAATATATTGCCGACCTGACGGGGAAGATTGCAAAATCTGCCCAAGATCAATCAGTGCAGGCTGTCGGTGTTAAAGACACCATGAGTGTTATTCAAGAGATTACCAATCAGACATCGGAGGGTACACATCAAACAGCCAATTCGATCGGTGCTTTGGCTGACCTCGCGGATCAGTTACAGAAATCGGTTGCCGGTTTCCGTCTGCCAGGTTGATCGACAGATATTTCTGCTTAACTTGAGTGTACGGACAAGCATGGTTAATGACATCCATAACGGCGTCCCGAAGGGAGTGCACCGCTAATGAGTAATGCGCAAGATTTTGGCGCCCTGAACTGGGTTAAGGATGAACTGGATGTCTCCATACGTCACGCTCGTCAGGCATTGGAAGCCTATGTAGAGTCTCCTGGCGTCGGGGACTCTTTAGCAACCTGTGGAGATCATCTGCATCAGATTGCTCGGGTCCTGCAGATGGTACAGGTCTATGGCCCTAGCATGCTTTCTGAAGAGATGGAGCTGGTGGTGCGTGACATGTCGGAAGGCAATGTCAGACAGGAGGAGGATGCTGCTGAGGCATTGATGCTGGCGCTCATTCAACTACCTGACTATCTTGAAAAACTGCAAGGTGGTGATGCGGATATACCACTTATTATCTTACCGTTACTCAATGATCTACGTGCTGTACGAGATGCACCATTGCTCTCTGAAGCAGCTCTGTTCAAACCTGAAATCAATACTGGACAGGTCAATGATACCATCAATGAGAAACTTCCTGGGTTGGCAAAAAAGGTCAGGCAAAGGTTCCATCTGGGATTGCTGAGCTGGTATCGCAAGCGGGATACAGAATTTGGCTGGCCACTACTCAGGGATGTTTTTGCCACACTGCATCAACATGCTGGTACAGAGGTAGTGCGCCATCTATTCTGGGTGGCAGAAGGCCTTATGCATGGATTGATTGAGAAGAGCATTGCACCTGGAATTGCGGTTAAGCAACTATTCAGTCGTCTTGATCGAAGGATGAAAGAAGTGATTGATGGTGGTGAGCAGATGTTGGTGGATGATCCTCCAACCGCACTGTTAAAGAACCTGCTTTACTATATCGCTCGTGCCGACTCTCAACACCCCATGCTTCTGGAGATTAAAGAGGCTTACCATCTTGATACGGTGATGCCGAGTGATGACCAGCTCAATGAAGGCCGGCTTGGGTTGACGGGTTCCAATGCTGAGTTAGCTGAATCGATCAAGGATGCCGTGAGCAGTGAGCTAACTCGGATCAAAGATATACTTGATCTGTTCATGCGTGATGAGCAGGCAAATATGGAGATGCTGGAGCATCTGGAAGCACCAATCCGTAAGCTTGCAGATACCCTGGGAATGGTTGGACAGGGGGCATTGCGTTCACGACTCAATCGGCAGGCCGATAAGGTAAAAACCTTCGTCGAACAGGGAGTACTGCCTGAAGAGTTTGAACTAATGGAAATGGCAGGGGATATTCTCTATGTTGAGTCCTCCTTAAGTACCCTACATACCTTCCAGCCTGGAGCTGATGAGGCTCTGGATGAAAGTTCCTTGGGACAAAACCTGCCTGAAGGCGAATACCAGAATCTGATAAAGCAGACCGTTCGTGAGGCGAAAATCGAAATTGCCAGGGCAAAAGAGTCGATTATTAGCTTCACTGAGGGAGCCGATGATACCTCTGTATTAGGCAGTGTACATCAGGGCTTCAGACGTGTTGAAGGTGCATTATATATACTCAATCTGCGTGATGCAGCTGAGTTAATGTCGCAGACCGGTAAATTTGTACAGGTCGCGCTTATTGATGCCCGCAAGCAGCCTAGTCGTCAACAGTTAAACTCGCTTGCTGATGTGGTCAGTAGTATCGAATACTACCTTGAAACTCTGGTTGATGGTGCTGGAGATCGACGGGAAATTTTGGCGATTGCTCAAGCTTCATTGAATGAAATGTTGAGTGAAGATCAGCATGAGGTGAATGAATATACCACCCCAGAGGAACCTATCGACCTGTCAGAGACAGTGGACCATGCAGAAAGCTATGAGCTCGAAGAAGAAGATGTTTCTGACCTTGAATTTGGTGCCAGTAGTCTACAAATAGAGCCGCCTCAACCGGAGGTTGAGATTCTCTCAGCTGACATTGAGAGAGGTGAAGCTAAAACTGAAGCGGCATCAGTCGTTGAAGAAAGAGCCTCTGTTGACAAGCCCATGCTGGAGGATATCGATCCTGAAATTTTAGAGATCTTCATTGAAGAGGCTCGTGAAGAGCTAGAGGTTATTCAAACGTACCTTCCCCGTTGGCAGCGCAACCAGGAAGACCGAGACGCCCTGATTACCTTCCGGAGATCGTTCCATACCTTGAAAGGAAGTGGTCGTCTGGTCGGTGCCAAAGTGATCGGTGAACTCGCCTGGTCTGTGGAAAATATGCTGAACCGGATGATTGATGAGGCTATCAAGGTAACGCCTGACATGATGGATCTCCTCGACAGGGTAGTTGAGGCGCTACCTGTATTGATCGATTCTCAGGAGCAAGGTGTCTATCCTGATATCAATGTCAACCTGTTACAGGATCAGGCCCATGCTCTGGCTGATGGCAACCCCTTACCTGAGACTGATTCATCAGCCAACGATGCTGAAATTGTGGTTAAGGATGTTGCGCCACCTGAACCATCTGATATCGAGCTTCAACCCCTTACCGGCGTTACCGATGAGCCTCAATTAGAGACAGAGGAGGATTTATCCGAGCTGACACTTTCTACAGAGCATTTTGATGCTGATGAGAAAGAACATCTCCTGGAAAATGATACAGATTATCCGGAAATCTCCAAGCAGGATGTTGATCGATTCGAACTCGACGAAACATCAGTAGACGCTGCAGCGACTGAGCTTGAGCAGCCGATGCTTGAAGATTCACTTGCTGAGGATGCACTGGAAGAGTATACCGACTCAGATCTTGAAATTGAGATTGATACTGAGCTGCTTGAAGTCTTTGCTGAGGAGTCTGAAGATCATCTTCAAGAGATCGAGCTGTTTCTCAAGCAGGCAAAGAAAATGAACCAAGCCATCTTACTACCAGAAGAGGTGGTTCGTGCCTGTCATACATTACATGGGAGCGCTCACATGGCAGGCATCACACCGATTGCGATGCTCAGTGAGGCACTAGAAGACTATGTTCGGACAGTCAACGAGCAGCGATTGCCGGCTGAACCTCCCGTCATTGATCTGGTTGGCGGCAGTGTTGGCTACATTCGCCAGTTACTCAATTGGCTTCCTGATGAGAAATTGCCTGAACCCGATGTAGATACCTATCTTGCTGGTTTGCGCAATGCACTAGAGCAAATTGAGATTGTATTGGATGAACCATCACAACCTAGCGAACCTGTGCTGGAGTTGCCTGAGATTGATGAGGTTCAGGAGAAGGTTGAAGAGCCAGATCAAATCGAGCAAATTTCAAATCTTATTCTTCAGGATAGTGATAGGATATTGGATGATTCTTCATTGTCTGATAAGCCTGCACAGCAACCCGTATTCCACGAATCCATCAGCTACTTACAAGACGATGAGTTTCAGGAAATCAGTGGCGACGATGAGTTAATCGAGATCTTTGTTGAAGAGGGAAGGGAGCTGCTTGAAGCCCTAGAAGAGAGTTACACTAATTGGCAGCAAGCTCCTCATGACCAGCAGGTCATTGATGGTATTAAACGATCATTGCATACCCTCAAAGGGAGTTCCAGGCTTGCTGGTGTTAATCCCGTTGGT
The DNA here is from genome assembly GCA_037382065.1 of Candidatus Thiodiazotropha sp. Lineage (GTDB taxonomy): Bacteria > Pseudomonadota > Gammaproteobacteria > Chromatiales > Chromatiaceae > Thiodiazotropha. The sequence continues at coordinate 14,503 of JARRQF010000026.1, forward strand.
GATATTAGCCATGGGCTGGAAACGCTGTTCGAACAGATTCTACAGCAGCAGATCACAGTTAATGTTTCGATGCAGGATTTGATTCGCCAGGCTTTTGATTTTCTGGCTACTCAAGTCGAGGATGCCGCGACTACCGGTAAGGTGCATGTATCAGCACAGTTGCTCGCTGATCTTGAAAATCCGCCTTTCAAAGGCATGGAAGATGATTCGGACATATCTGAAGACTCCGAATTTGATTTCGATGACCTTGAGCTGGAAGCACTTGAGGAGGCAGCGCAGCAAGTGGAAACGGAGCTGCCTGAAGAAGCATCATCCATTCTTCAGGAGAGTGACGAGACGAAGCTTGATGCAGAGGAGATTGAACAACTTCAAGAATCGGAGCTTCAGCATGAGTTGGAGCAGATAGAAGAACAGATAGAGGAGAGCGGCTCCGAATTGGAATCTACTGATAAAGTCGATTCGTCATTATACTACGAAGAGCCAATGAGCTTTCTTCATGATGATGAGCTGTTCGATGTCAGTGATGATTCTGAATTGGTTGGAATCTTTGTCGAAGAGTCGAGAGAGTTACTGGAATCTTTGGAAGAGAGCTATCAACAATGGATTGCGAATCCCTCCAGTCATCAACATCTTGATGCGATACAGCGTGCACTGCATACGATAAAAGGTAGTTCACGCCTGGCTGGTATTGAACCCGTGGGTGACCTTAGTCATGCGATGGAATCCCTACTGAATGGTGTGATTAAAGGGCAGATACCTAGCAATGAAATGGTGTTGAATCTCTCTCGTGCTACCCTCGACCTGCTAGCTACCCAGACAGAAGATGCTGCTACCATAGGTAAGGTTCATCGTGCCAATACGCTGATTGATGAGATCCAATCGGCTATCGATCACCCCTCCAAACCTGATGTTAGTGAAGAGGAATCTATTGATCAGAAGTTTAAGGATGAGCTTGAGTCACTGGAACAAGTTTCCACCAAGGATGAAGATTCAGCACTTTTGGAGAGCGATGAAGACTCTTCATTTACCTTACTGAATAGCGAAGTGCTACTTGAAATCGGTGAGGATGATGAACTCGTCCAGGTCTTTATCGAAGAAGCCAAAGAGTTCATTGAAAAGATCGAAAGCAGTTTTCTTGAGTGGCTTGGTGATCTTGGTGATCATTCAGCTATTGAAGGTATGCAGCGTAATCTACACACGTTGAAGGGCAGCGCACGTTTGGCCGGAATCATGCCAGTGGGTGATCTGAGTCATGTTGTGGAGTCCGTGATAACGGCCGTTGTGGAAAACGAGATTGACCCAATTGAAACGGTAACTGAGATTTTGCAACAGGCAGTTGATCACTTAGCCTTTCAGATTGATACCATTGCCAAAGTGGGTAAGGTGCCTGCATCGGATGTCCAGGTAGAGCTGCTGCATAACCTGCTTGGTGGTGAGCTTACCCCATCACATGCTGGAATGGTTGAAACGATTCAGAAGATGGCACAGGCAGAGCCAGAGCCGAGCGAGGAAACCGCAGATCAAGAGACGACAGCACAAGTGCTGCCGTTCAATGATGAGATTGCTAAATTGCTCAATCCTGAAGAGGATCAGGAGAAGGCGAGCTTCAAGCCGAGCAAAGAACAGGTTCGCGTCAATGCCGAGCTAATGGACCGCCTGGTCAATCATGCGGGCGAAGTTAGCATCTACCGTTCCCGCCTAGAACAGCAGAATAGTGTACTGGGTTTTAACTTGGCGGAGCTCGAACAGACTGTCTCTCGTCTCTATGGCCAGTTGCGTGGCCTTGAAATGGAAACAGAAGCTCAAATTCTCTATCGCTGGGAACGGGATAACGAAGAAGCAGAGAAGGAAAAAACGGAATTCGATCCCCTAGAATTGGATCGTTTCTCAAATATGCAACAGTTATCCAGAGCGTTGGTAGAAACAGTTAACGACCTGGGTAACATCAATGAGTCTCTACGGGATCTCCAGCGGGAAACGGATACTCTGCTGCTTCAGCAATCCCGTATTTCAACTGATCTACAGGATGGACTGTTGCGTACTCGTATGGTGCCCTTTGCTACCTTGGTGCCGAGAATGCAGCGTCTGGTCAGGCAGACTGCTGGCCAATTGAGTAAGAAGGCGAATCTGGAGTGCTTTGGCATCGAGGGCGAATTGGATCGCAGCATACTCAATCGTATGGTACCTGTGCTTGAGCATTTGTTACGTAACTCTGTTTCGCATGGTATCGAATTTCCACAAGATCGAGTCACTGCAGGAAAATCGGAGACCGGCCGAATTTCACTCTATCTCGACCGTGAAGCCACAGATGTCCTCATAACGCTGTCCGATGATGGAAAAGGCTTGGATATCGAGGCGATTAGAAAGCGAGCGTTAAATCAGGGCATGATCAGCGAAAACGCTGAAATCAGCGACGATGATCTGATCCAGTGTGTACTGTTGCCTGGGTTCAGTACAGCTAAGGAAGTGACGCAAATATCTGGTCGTGGCGTCGGCCTGGATGTGGTGACCAGCGAGGTAAAACAGCTGGGTGGTTCGCTGGAGATCGATTCACAGCCGGAACGTGGCACTAGCTTCATCATACGCCTGCCGCTCACCCTGGCCATTACAGATGCACTATTAGTCCGGGTGGGTGAAGATATCTATGCCGTTCCCCATGGTAGTGTTACTGGTGTTGTCAGAATCCGTCGTCAGGAGTTACAGGCGTGCTACTCTGGACAACAAGGCGGCTTTGATTATGGTGGTAAGCAGTATAAGGTGAGTTATCTGGGGCGCATGATGGGGACAGGTCAGCATGATCTTTCTGAGAGCATGCGCTGGTTACCCCTGCTATTATTGCAGACAGGTGAACACCAGGCAGCTCTTCAGGTGGATGAATTGCTAGGTAGTCGTCAGGTGGTTGTCAAAACCCTGGGTAAGCAGGTTGGCAGTGTTCGCTGGATAACCGGCGGAACGATTTTGGCCGATGGTCGGGTCGCACTCATTCTTGACCTTGCAGCATTGGTTCGTATGGATGCTACCCACGCCATGCCAGATGCCTTTGCTGATATTGAACAACCCCAAAAACGTGTCGAAGAACGTTTACGTGTTATGGTGGTTGATGACTCCATTACCGTACGCAAAGTCACCAGTCGACTGCTTGAACGCCATGATATGGATGTTGTGACGGCGAAAGATGGGGTTGAAGCGGTGGCACTGCTGCAAGAGCAGGTTCCAGATATCATGTTATTAGATATTGAAATGCCACGTATGGATGGATTTGAGCTGGCTCGACACATTAATAACTCTGTGGATTACTACGGATTGCCGATTATCATGATCTCTTCCCGAGTGGGGGAAAAGCATCGTCAGCGTGCTATGGATTTGGGCGTCAAGCGCTGTCTTGGCAAGCCCTATCAGGAAACCGAGTTATTGGATAACATAAACGATGTTCTGGCGGAAAATAGAAGATGAATGAGACGGTTGTCAAAGAGGTTAGAAGCGTTCTCATTCCGTTACATGGGCAGCAGTTATTATTACCCAATGCAGCAGTTGCGGAAGTGATGTCTTATCAGCAACCAGAGTTAGCGGGTGACAATTTTCCAGAATGGTTTCTTGGCCATCTTGTGTGGCGTGGCGTGATGATCCCCGTTGTCTCTTTTGAAGGATTACTGGGAGAAGCGGTTACAATGCCCAGCCACCGGGGCAGGATACTGGTTTTGAACGCCTTGGGTGAGCAAGATCGCATCTCTCACATTGGTATGGCGGTGCAGGCAATCCCGAGCCTCGTTAGAGTGAGTGAGGATAATATCGTGCCCATCAAGCCTGACAGCAAAGAGAAGCCTCAACCACTGATCAGGCAAAAGGTCGAATTGGATATGAGTCTCGCGCTAATTCCAGACATGGATGAGGTTGAGCGTTTGGTATTGGAAGTTTTAAGCAAGCTTTAGTTGATTGTTACGGACGTTGAAGCAAGAAGCCTCGCCCAAAGCAACTTGTTGCGCCGGGCGGGGAGTAGTCACTTCAGAAATCACCCCAGATGGTTTGGATGGCGGCAATGGTTGCCAGAGGTGCTGTCTCTGTGCGCATGATTCGGGGTCCCAGTCGGAGACCTTGGAAACCGTTTTGAATAGCTAAGTCGCGTTCTTCCTGACTGAGCCCACCTTCCGGACCTATTAGTATCGATACGCTTGATCTGGGTTGCTTTATCTGTGCCAGAGTTTGGGCGTTGCGGTGGTCGAGTAGTAGAGCCAGCTCAGACTTTTGCTCCTTGAGCGCCCTATCGATCGCCATCGGATTATTGATTAAAGGTAGTCGACAACGTCCCGACTGTTCGCAGGCATTGATGACGATTTTGTGCCAGTGGTCCATGCGGTTGGCGCGTTTTTTTAACGGTTCACCGATTCGGGCTTCTGCCCCATGCTTAGCGACTTGGGTGAGGGTGGCGGTGTACTCATTGCCATCACCGGCAAACAAGATGACATCGTCTCCTGTGCGGAGTCTGAGTACATGACGCAAGTGATGAGAAGGTTCCTGTTCCAGGGTGATATGGGTGTCTATCGCCAAAGCTTGCGTGGTGTAGAAACGGGGTATTCTCATCCTAAAATCATGAATTATTTATCATCCTAAAAAAATCAGTTGACCGCTCCATTCTAATAACAGGTTTCTGATTTTGAAGAAAATAGCTTCGATGGTTATGGTCACCTACTGGGTGAATCACGCTACAACGTGAATGGCACGCTTGTGGCGGCACATGGCGGCGTTGCAACTCCTTGGAATAGCGGGCTATTGTGCGTCGTGCATGGATGCACAAGTGTCGCGGGCACAGGGATGTGCAGGAGCGACCCTTGCCATGCGCCACCACAAGCACACTCTTCACGCTGTCCAACTGATCTTTTTAGGATCATTCTTCAGTTTGCTATTCCCTGAATCTCTTCGGCGTAGGCTGACTTGGCCCGGCTTTTTTCTGAGAGGCGTTTATCGATCAAATTTTTCACCATAATCATCAAGCCAAGTCCGATGAAGGCACCAGGAGGCAGGATTGCAATCAGCATGCCAGGAAAGTCTTCAATTTTCAGGGTCAATCCCCGAGCTGCTTCACCAAACATCAGATGGGCCTGGTCGAATAGGGTGCCTTGCCCTATCAGTTCACGCATACCACCCAAGGTGAACAGTACCAGAGTGAAACCGATGCCAATACTCAAACCATCCACCAGAGAGCGTCTTAGATTATTCTTAGAAGCAAAGGCTTCGGCCCTTCCAATAATCGTACAGTTGGTCACGATGAGCGGGATAAAGATGCCGAGGATTTTATGCAGCTCATGAAAATAGGCATTCATACTCAGTTCAATCGCCGTGACAAAAGAGGCAATGACCATAACGAAGACGGGCAGGCGTACTTCCGGTCTGACTAGGTTGCGGATTAGCGACACAGTACCATTCGAGGCGACCAGTACAACTGTTGTGGCTATTCCGAGCCCAAGTCCGTTGATGGCGCTATTACTGACGGCAAGAAGTGGACAGAGTCCGAGCAGGGCAACCAAGGCTTGGTTATTGTGCCAGAGGCCGTCGATAATAAGTTGTCGATAGCTGTTGTTAGACATGGATTACCCCTGTTTTTTTGCCATCGGAGCTGTTGTTTGTTGGTCGTACAAGGCGTCTTTGTGGTCTTGCACATAGAGTAGAGTATTCTTTACCGCCCTGACGATAGAGCGAGGTGTAATCGTAGCCCCGGTGAACTGATCGAATGCTCCTCCGTCTCGCTTTACCCCCCATTTATCCAGCGTTGGGTTGCTTAGTGATTTGCCAGTAAAACTATAGATCCAATCTGAACGGCTCTCCTCGATTTTATCGCCCAAGCCGGGAGTCTCTTTGTGACTGATGACTCGAACGCCACCCAGTGTTCCATCATAGCGCACCGCAACTAATAACTTGATGGGTCCGCTGTATCCATTTGGCACCACCGAAGTCAGTACGGCTGCCACAGGCTGTTCCAGTTTGCGTCCCCGGTAGACTGTAGTTTGATCACTGCCGAGAAAATCAGACGCTTCTATCTCCATTGAGTCAGTGATCATATCATTGTCAACCGTATCCTTTGGCACTAGCGCATAGAGGGATTGCAGCAAGGTCTCACGCTCATTGGCTGCTATGCGATCTTTGGTGACAACATGAGTAAAGGCAACCAGCGAGGTGCCAGCTATAGCAAAGGCGGCCAGTATGACGGCTGCCATTAGAATCGAAATTCGCTTATTCATGTTTTAGTTCACCATGCCCGTAGGTGCGGGGCCGAGTGTAGTAGTCAATTGTGGGGGCCGCCATATTCATCAGCAACACAGCAAAGGCCACAGCATCTGGGTAGCCCCCCCAGGTACGAATGATATAGACCAATACACCAATAGCCGCTCCGTAAATCAATTGCCATCGTCGGCTCCATAAATCAATTGTCCTCGTCGAGTGGTGCAGGCGGTAACAGGATCGGTGGCGATAAAAAAGGCTCCCAAAATGGCACCGCCGCTAAACATATGAAACAGTGGGAAGGGGAAACTTTCCGAGTCGAATAACCAGAAGAGACTGGCCATACCAACCAGGCCAGCAAAGAAGGCAAGAGGGATCTGCCAGGTGATGGTCCGTTTGTAGACCATCCAAATGCCACCCATCAAAAACCAGTTGCCAACCCACTCCCAGCCCAGACCACCAAAATCGCCCCAAAGAGGGCTTTTGCGGATTTCACTGATCATCATATCGAGGTCGAGATTGGTCGACATCACATCCAAGGGAGTTGCCATTGTGATGGCGTCCAGATTGAGGTTTACAGGCAGTGTGCCACTAAATTTGAATGCCAAGACTTGTACCAGACTCAGCGGATGTTCGGCCAGCAGAATCGGCGGCAGCCAGCTCGTCATCTCTACCGGATAGGAGACTAGGAGCAATACATAAGCCGCCATGGCCGGGTTGAATGGGTTGTAGCCGAGGCCACCATACATCTGTTTGACCATAATAATGGCGAAGGCCATCCCAAGTATAACCAGCCACCAGGGGAGTATGGGAGGAATGGCTACAGCAAATAGCATTGCGGTAACCACTGCGCTAAGATCAAGCAATGTCGGCTTTATTGGCCGCTTGCGCAGCTTCATCACCAGAGCCTCAAAGGCGAGTGCCGAGCTGATGGCCAATACCAGGTTTAGTAATACACCCCAGCCAAAGTAGTAGATCAATGCTGCTGTGCCAGGCAGCATGGCCAGTACCACCTGGAGCATGACTTTATCGACTCGGTTGGGGCGGTTGGTATGAGGGGAGCTGTGAGTGGTGAATTCCATCAGGAAGGCTGCTCTGGTTGTTTTTGATTCTCTGAAGCCGTGCTATCGCGGCGTCTATCCGCTGCCTCGATCTGCTCTTTTTGAGCCTGAGTTAAATTATCTCTATTTTTAGGTGCTTGCTGAAGCTTCGCTTTTTTCTCGGCGGCACGCTTCATCGCGGCCTCAATCATGGCCTGCTTGGACGCTTTGTCGCTCTTTGGACTCTCTTGTGCTGAATCTGCCTGGACAGACCTCTTCTCCAAGGACTCTTTTTTCTTACGCAGCTTGGATTTGCGTTCTGCCTCTAAGCGTTCAAGACGGGAGATGCGGAAGTCGTGACGTCGCTTGGCCCGCTCTGACTCTTGTCGCTCCTGCTCCATGGCCCAGCTCTCTGCTTTTGCATAACGGAAGTAGTGAACCAGGGGGATGTGAGAAGGACAGACGTGAGAGCAGCAACCACACTCAATACAGTCGAAGAGATTATAATCTTGTACCTTTTCAAAATCTTTGGCGCGGCTGTACCAATACATCTGTTGTGGCAGCAGATTGGCTGGGCAGGCATCGGCGCAGCGGCCACACCGAATACAGGCCCGGGCAGGCTCTGGTCTGGGAGCCTCTTCGATAGTAGGACAGAGTAGGCAGTTAGCCCCTTTGGTAATAGGGATCTGATCTGTGGAGAGGTCGAACCCCATCATGGGCCCCCCCAAGATCAGTTGTTGAGGGTTATTATGATATCCGCCTGCCTGGGCGATTAAGTCGCCAGCCAATATGCCAATGGGCACCTCATAGTTGCCTGGCTCCCGAATTCCCTTGCCAGTCAGGGTCACTAAACGGGAGATCAAAGGGCGTCCTTCGAGCACTGCATCAGCGATGGCCGCTGTGGTAGCAACATTTTGGCAGAGCACACCAATATGAGCGGGCAGGCCTGAAGTGGGAACCTCATGACCGGTCAGGATGCGTATTAACTGTTTTTCACCTCCGCTCGGGTAGAGGGTAGGAATGCGTACCACTTCTATGTTCTCTTCTTCGCGCAGTTCCTGGAACATGGCGAGAATGGCCTCAGGTTTATTGTCTTCAATGGCGATCAGACACTCTTCACTCTGTAGCAGATGCTGTAGAATGCGCACGCCATTCATAACCTTGGCAGCGAACTCTCTCATCAAAAGGTCATCGCAGGTGATATAAGGCTCACATTCCGCACCATTGATAATCAGGGTTTTGATTGGTTTACTGGGTCTGAGTTTGATTGCGGAAGGGAAGGTGGCCCCCCCATGCCCACAATACCCGACTCACGGATGCGCTGACGTAGGGTATCGGCATCTACATTTTGGTAATCTTTGATCGGCTCCAGCAAAGTGGCCCATTCATCACGGCCATCTGGCTGTATGACCATGCAGCGCTCTGTGAGTCCTGAGGGGTGGGGAATGTTATATTCTCCAATATCGCTTACGACTCCCGAAGTGGGAGCATGAATCGGAGCTGTTACCGGTGAGGAGGAGTCGGCGATCTTCTCGCCCTTGAGTACCCGATCACCGACATTCACCAGGGGTTGTGTTGCCACACCAATATGTTGTAGAAGCGGGAGTATCAGCTGTTCGGGTAGTTCGACTGAGCGTAATGGTCGCTGTAGTGAGAGTTCTTTATGGTCGGGCAGATGGAGACCGCCATGAAAACGCCACAGTTCGCGGGTCTTGCCTTTTTTTGATTCGACATACATGACTAATGCACCCCGCTCGCGATCTCTTCTGTGCCACTCTGTGGGCATGGCCAACGCCAACTGGAGGCCTTTTCTGGAAGTGGTTTCATAACGATGCACGCCACTGGACAAGGAGGTAGGCAACGTTCGCAGCCGGTGCATTCACTACTTATAACAACATGTAATTGCTTGGCAGCGCCGATAATCGCATCCACCGGACAGGCCTGCAGACAGAGTGTACAGCCTATGCACTGCTCTTCCTTGATTAGGGCGACGCCCTTTATTTTTACTTCTGAGACCTCTGAATCCAGAGGCACTGGGTCGCGTCCCAGCAGGTCCGCTAAGGCAATCATACTGGTCTCTCCGCCTGGAGGACAAAGGTTAATCTCCGCTTCACCACTGGCAATTGCTTCGGCATAAGGCCGGCAGCCAGCGAAGCCACACTGACCACATTGGGTTTGAGGCAGGATCTTTTCAATCTGATCGGCGATTGGATCTCCATCAACATGGAAGCGGATATTGGCATAACCAAGCAATAGCCCAAACAGAGCGGCGAGCCCGGTAATTGTGATGATAGCGATTAACATTATTCTACCACCTTATACGGAGACCAGACCGGCGAAGCCCATAAAGGCTAACGACATTAGTCCGGCAGTGATCATGGCGATGGCGTTTCCCTGAAGCGGCTCAGGAACATCCGCAACGGCGACTCGCTCACGGATGCCAGCGAAAAGCACCAGCACCAGAGAGAATCCAGCAGCAGCGCCGAATCCGTACAGGGCCGACTCAATAAAGCCATGCTGTTCTTGAGTATTCAGCAGCGCAACCCCAAGCACAGCACAATTAGTGGTAATCAGTGGTAGAAAGATGCCTAATACCTGGTAAAGCATGGGGCTGGTTTTATGCATCACCATTTCAGTAAATTGCACCACCACAGCGATCACTAGAATGAAGGCGATGGTACGCAGAAACTCAAGTCCCAATGGAACAAGCACATATTCATTGATCAAATAAGAGCAGATGGAAGATAGGGTTAGGACGAAGGTGGTGGCTAGACCCATGCCTGTGGCGGTTTCTAGCTTGCGTGACACGCCCATAAATGGGCACAAGCCGAGAAACTTCACCAACACGAAGTTATTCACCAGGACGGTACTAATAAGTATGAGAGCGTATTCTTGCATGGGTTAACCGATAATCAACTATTCGCGTAAGGATAGGCGGCTGTCACTATTGATACAACTTGTGAGTAATAGGTATTTGCGGCGCACTATGCAGATTTTCCTCAAATAGCGCATTGATATGCCGCAAAAGATACTGGTCTGAGCCTGATAAATCCATAACAATAAGTTTTATTTATTATATGACAGTGGTGAGTGCTTGGTCGTAAGCAGAACAACTGTCGGAATATTTAATAGAGTAAAATAGTGTGACTTTGTTAACCTGTTGAATAAGATAGGTTATATATTATTGGCTTAAGATATGCCTTCTTATTCCATATGGTCAAGATCTCTATATGAGCCGTAGATTAAAGAATTAGTGGATATGGATCAAATGGCCTGTGAATGAAGGGAATTGGCCTGATAGGCATGGTGTTGTCCGCATGCCAAAATGTAAATGCAGCATGATTGATGGAGAAGCTTTAACCTAAAAAGATCAGTTGGACAGCGTGCCATTCACGCTGTAGCGTGATTCACCCAATAGGTGACCATCACCATCAAGCTATTTTATTCAAAATCAGATACCTGTTATTAGAATGGAGCGGTCAACTGATTTTTTTAGGTTTAACAATTAAGGAGTTTTTCAATGAAGAAATATTATTATGTTTCTCTATTCGTTGGGTTAGTCGCTCTGGCGAATTTAAACAATGCACAAGCGACTCCCTTGTACTATACGTTTGAAGGAGTAGTGTCGGACGACCCCCATTTCACACGTTACGATTCAGCAGGAAGTTTTTACGACTTAACTGGATTATCGGTTAATGACCCCATCTCATATGTTTTTCTGGTGGATGATGAGGTAGGTGTTCATACCGTTACAGAAAATTTTGGTGGCTGGGGCCACGAATGGCACCATTTGAACTACCATACCGAACTTGTGAGTGGTACTGGTTTGGTTGTTGGAGATAATTCTTCTGGGAGTTTTAGAGCCTATATCGACTTTGACCAACAGGGTGAGAGTGATCAAGGTGATTTTACCATTTCTGGAACGGCGTCCAATGGATATTTTTCAATGTACTCCTATTGTTATAACGGGGAAATTCCACGAGAGGCTATGGATTCCAATACGAATTTTACGCAATGGGCGGTAGGCCATCTTGATTCAATCGATAACACGCTAGTGATCGAGAAAGATAACCTACAGTCAGCGTTTCAACTTAGCGTAGAACTGACGTCCATTTCCGAAACGCTTCCGAATTCTTCAGTACCAGAACCGTCAACCTTTCTTCTGATGGGAATTGGCTTGATTAGCATTGGTGCTACCCGTATTAGAAAGTTATTAACATAGGGCAGATGCTCCCACGCTTTGCGTGGGAGCGAGAAGTCCGTGGTCATGCGAAGGTTATTTTACCCGCATACCAGGTTGTGCTCCCTCATCTGGATTCAGGATAAATAGATCCTTACCACCGGGTCCTGCCGCCAATACCATGCCTTCCGATACACCAAAGCGCATCTTACGAGCGGCTAGGTTGGCGACCATCACGGTGAGTTTTCCCTCCAGATCCTCTGGTGCATAGGCTGATTTAATTCCGGCGAAAACGTTGCGGTTTTCACCCCCCAGGTCAAGGGTCAATTGCAGCAGCTTATCCGCCCCATCGACATGCTCCGCTTTGACAATGCGTGCAATGCGTAGATCAAGTTTAGCAAAATCGTCGAATGCGATGGTGTCGGCTATTGGGTCCTTGATCAGCGGCGAGTCGATGGCCGGTTTGGCTATCTGGGTCGGTGCTTGCTCAGCCAAGTCCTCTTTCGAGTGCTCCAGCATTGCTTCTATCTGCTTTGGGTCGACACGGGTCATAAGCGGTTTGAACTTACCAATAGTATGACCAGTGAGTGGCGTGGATAGCTGCTCCCAAGTTAAAGGTGTAATCTGGAGAAAGTCCTCTGCCATCTCAGCAGTAGCGGGCAGGATGGGGCGCAAGTAGCCGATCAGCAAGCGGAAGAGGTTAAGGCCATCGCTGCAGATAGCCTGTAACTCAGCATCTTTCCCCTCCTCTTTGGCGACCACCCAGGGTTTCTGCTCATCAATAGTTTGATTGGCCCGGTCGGCCAAGCTCATGATCTCACGTACGGCGCGGCTGAATTCGCGTTTCTCATAGTGTTCAGCAATGGCTTCACCTTTAGATACGAAGTCATTGAACAGGCTTTGTTGAGTCACTTGCTCTGATAACTGGCCGTTAAAACGTTTGCTAATGAATCCGGCACAGCGACTAGCGATGTTAACCACCTTGCCTACCAAATCACTGTTGACCCGCTGGGCAAAGTCCTCCAGATTAAGGTTAATATCATCCACGCCCGAGCCCAGTTTGGCGGCAAAGTAGTAGCGCAGATACTCTGGATTCAGGTGATCCAAATAGGTACGAGCTTTGATGAAGGTGCCGCGAGACTTGGACATTTTGGTGCCATCCACGGTGAGAAAACCGTGGACAAAGACGGCACTCGGGGTGCGGAAGCCTGCGCCATGCAGCATCGCTGGCCAGAATAGGGTGTGGAAATAGATAATATCTTTGCCAATGAAGTGGTAGAGCTCAGTTTCATTCTCGTTCTCTTTGGCCCAGTAAGTATCGAAATCGAGCCCTTCACTCTTATCGCAGAGGTTACGGAAGCTAGCCATGTAGCCAACAGGGGCATCTAGCCAGACGTAGAAATATTTACCTGGATGGTCGGGGATTTCGAAACCGAAATAGGGCGCATCGCGGGAGATATCCCACTCCTGCAATCCTGTTTCAAACCATTCATCCAGCTTATTGGCCACCTCATTTTGAATGTGGCCACCTCTGGTCCAGCCTTTCAGCATCTCTTCAAAGTCAGCAAGTTTGAAGAAATAGTGATCCGACTCACGCTGTTCTGGCACCGCATCAGAGATAGCAGAGACCGGGTTCTTCAGCTCAGTAGGGGAGTAACTGGCACCACATACCTCGCAATTATCGCCATACTGATCTTCTGCTCCACACTTAGGGCAGGTGCCCTTGATAAAGCGATCGGGCAGAAACATATTTTCCACTGGGTCGTAGGCCTGGGTAATGGTGCGCTTGGCGATATGGCCGCCATCCCGGTTGCGCTCGTAGATCCTATTGGCGCAGGCCTGATTCTCCGGCGAATGGGTTGAGTGGAAGTTATCAAAACCGACCCGGAAGTCATGAAAGTCAGCCTGATGCTCTTGAGCAACGCGTGCGACCAGCTGTTCCGGCTCGATCCCTTCCTGGCGGGCGCGCAGCATGATCGGCGTGCCATGTGCGTCATCAGCGCAGACGTAGTAACACTGATGCCCCCGCATTTTTTGGAAGCGCACCCAAATATCGGTTTGGATATGTTCCAGCATATGGCCAATATGGATCGGACCGTTGGCATAGGGAAGGGCACTAGTGACAAGGATTTTTCGCGATGTATTGTTCATTTTATTTAGACTGTCGTTGTTGTACAGGCTTCCTAGCCCAGAAAAAACGAATTATCACATAGATTAGGTATTTTTACTCATAGCCCAGCTTAGTCATAACATTGCAAAACTCACCCTCAATTTCCGAAGGGAATGAAATCTTTTGCCGTGGTTGAACCTCTTTTAAAACTATATTGGTAAAATCAGTAAAATTACTATCTTCATTTAGATCGCAGAATTGTAATACTTGTTGACGGAAGTCAGGATCAGAAACATATTTTTCATATTGCACCCCCATAACTGATTCAGGAGATTCAGACAGTAATTTTATTCCCTCTTTCATCGTAACAATCCATTCAACTGCGGCTCGCAATTCATGGTCCGTGTATTTTTTTATGATATTCAGGTGAGGTCCTAAAGCCTCATCGTAAGCAACTATCTGATCACACAATAAATGCCATTTGCGATTATTCAAACCCCACCAGTCATGTGTCTCATTATTTATTGTAACTCCTAACCTTTTTGACCAGTTATTTATTGAATGACAGGTGTCATAACCGTTTCTGTATAAAAATAAAAATTTTGCATCGGGAAAAATTTTTTTCACAAATTCTGTTCTAAAAATTAACTCTGGATACTTATCAATAACTCGAGTGCTGAGGCTGAAATTAAGATAATGACCTAATACTCTGTGTGCCTTTTTAATAATCTCATCGGTAACTTGGTTAGCATCCAATCGATAACTAGCGGGTTTTGTTTGGTAACTTCCAATAAGATCTTCACTGTCGTATAAATAGCTCCAAATTAATTTTGGTTCATTCAGAAATCCAGCATCTTTATGGATGCCTAAAGTAACCCCCAGAATTGTGGTGCCACTTCGACCGGTTCCTAAGATAAAAACAGGCTTATGTATTGCTTTTGCAAAAGGTAGTACTGACTGAATTTTGAATAGTCCCAGTAGAAGAGGGTTTATCCATCTTCCCTTTGTGGTTAATGGACGACCTTCATAAAATACATAACTTAATAAGCGTGTATAAGTTTTTTTAAAACTTAGTGATCTAAATCTATTATCTATTTGTGCGACCATATTTCTCTTTTAACCACTCGTATTGCATTTTGATGCCGACATCAATAGAAGTCTCTGGTTTCCATTTAAATTCTTTATGCGCCAATGATGAATCAAGTACTATCTCTTTTACATCAAAACCTCGTGATGGCGCATACTCTCTTTTGACTGCCGAGCCTGTTATCTGCTCAATAGTACTAATAATCTGGTTGATGCTATATCCTATGCCAGAGCCAGCGTTATAAACGCCGCAATGCTCTGAATCTACCATTCTAGTCACAAGGTTTGCGACATCCTTTACATAGATATAATCTCGGATTACAGATCCATCTCCATAAATTTTCGTGGGTAATTTCTTAAAATAGTTATGCAATACCGTTGAAATAAGTCCCTGGACACCTTTATGGCCCTGCCTCTCTCCATATGGGTTAGAAGGACGAACGATCGTTGGTAGTATTCCCTGATTTATTTGAGAGACACCTATAAATTTTTCAATAGCAACCTTTACAGCCCCGTAATTTGAAATTGGATTCAATGGTGTTGATTCATGTACTGGTGTTCTCGTGGGATTGCCATAGACAGTTCCGCCCGAAGAAAGATAAATTAATCGGCGTATTCTTTGCGCATGCATTAGTCTTAAAAGCTCAATTGTACCAATAAGGTTGGTATTTACATCATTGAGCGGATCAAGTGCACTGGTAGCAGGTACTGTTGTACTAATACAATGAATAACAGCGTCAATTCCAATGAGCGCTTCAGATAATTTCGCCTTATCCAGGAAATCACCTATAAAGATTTCTGCATTTATTGAAATTTGTGAGGATTGTCTGGCAAAAATTCTGACCTGAAAGCCAGCTTCAAGTAGAGCGTCAACAATATGTGACCCAATAAAACCATTGCCACCTAATATTAGTACATTCACTTTAATACAGCTTTGTAGTTCGACATGATAGAATTATAAAAGACTTCATCTGAATATTCCTTGACAATATATTCACGGGCCTGCAAGCCCATACGTTCACACTCATCAGGCTTCTCCCACATTGAGGTCATGCTATCTGCCATCTCTTGTATATTACTTGGGTCAAAGAGTAAACCTCTATCTTCTCCAATGAGTTCAGGAATTCCACCTCTACGAGAGCCTAAAACAGGCTTACCTGCGGCAAATGCTTGAAAGATGACATATGGAAAGTTCTCGTTCCAAATCGAGGGTACTATTACAAAACGTGCGCCATATAAAACATTATCTAAATCTTTGCCCCACATCGGACCTAAAAATTCAACGTGCGATAGATTATTCTCTCTAGCAATTCTGGTAAGTTTCTCAAGGTCAGGTCCATCTCCGATAATTTTGATAGGAATTGAAATTAGTTTTGCTGCCTCAACTAAACGATCGACTCCTTTTTCATCGATTATACGACCGAAATATAGAGCATACTCGCCACTGTAAACGGGATTATAATCAGATGCCTTGAAAGGATTTTTTAATACACCGTAACTGATATCTTTATCGCGCCAAAAAGATTTAGTTTTATCAAGCATGAATTGGCTTGCAAAAAGAAACCTATCTACATATTTCTCATGTACTTTCATAAAATTATGTACGTAAGCTTCTAATGATGATGCTGTACTGAAAGCTAGAGAGTTTTTACAGCATTTTTTTAAAATAGCATTGTAAAACTTAGCGCCCCTGCAATCCTCGCAAAGTTGCGTGCCATCATAGAGTTTATAATTTGGGCAAATATGCTTGTAGTCATTACATGACATTACGACAGGTATACCCATCTCCTTGGCGGCTTCAAAAATAGATGGTGTTAAGTGAGTATAAATCGCAAAAGCATGGACTATATCCGGCTGGAAGTCATGCAGTAACTTAGAAAAAGCATTTTTAGCATTTTTTGAGTAAATAATATTTTTTAAGCTAAAAATCCTTTCGGTTAAAAATTTTGAGTCATATGCGGGAGGTTCAATGAAATAGTCATTCCATTCAGTGGTGATGTTATCTGGATGATGGGTTGAAAAATATGCTATTTCATGGCCATTATTAACTAATGATTTCCCGGTTTCAAAGAAAAATACTTCAGCGCCGCCAGTTAATCTGAAGAATTTATGGGTCAATAATACTCTCATTATGCATGCCGCTAAGAATTATCTGAAAAATGTAAAAATATTTAATCGTAAGAAACAGTTGCTTTTATAGCTATTCATATCGATCGCTATTGAAAAAAGATCTAATAACGGCTATTTTTTCTGTAAAAAATCCCGACACACCCCGCTGGGTTGTCGTTCTAATTTAGGGAATGGCTATCAACAGGAGCAACATGCAAGCAGTGTCCGCCAGGATTTTGCTCAAATCTATGTTCAATTGTGGATTCTAAGTTTAATGATTTAGGTAAGCTTTGTCGCGAACAAACCCACGACTACAATAAATTATCTGCCTTCTTTTGTCTAGATAAAATGCTGGTATCTTAATGTTATTTCTTGATAAAGTACAGATAAATACTCCCCCCTGCGGCACAGGATTGAACCTAAAAAGATCAGTTGGGCAGCGTGAAGGGTGCGTTTGTGGTGGTGCAGGGCAAGGGTCGCTCCTGCCATCCATGTGCCCGCGACACTTGTGCATCCCTGCACGACGCACAATAGCCCGCTATTCCAAGGCGTTGCAACGCCGCCATGTGCCGCCACAGGCGTGCCATTCACGCTGTCGCGTGATTCACCCAGTAGGTGACCATCACCATCGAAGCTATTTTCTTTAAAATCAGAAACCTGCTATTAGAATGGAGCGGTTAACTGATTTTTTAGGTTGAAAGCACCTAAGTAGCTTCTTTTGCTATCCACGCGATTAATCTTCGTCAAAAGGAGCTTGCCAGATCTAATGGCAAGTTATTGATTTTGAAGGAAATAGCTTTAATGGCCATGGTCTTCTATTGGCTAACGGTGTCCAGTAAAAAGTCATAGGTACGCCAATAATAAGGGTCTGAGCTGCGGATAGCGCGGTAAGTCATGTCTGGTGATCAGACTGAACCAGATCAAAAACAAGGAGCTATCGATCTTGGAACTCCCAGGCAGCGTGAGGATATGACTACCCAACGTGAATCAACCACCTCTTCAATATCTCGTCCCGGCGAGAGCGAGAAGCGCATCAATAACAGAGTGCCGTGGTTCACGAACATCGATTTGGCTACTGAGGATGATTGGTTGGTGTGTCTTTCTGCTGATGTGACACTCAGTGGCCATCGCGCCATTCTCTGCCAAGTACAACAGGTCGCGTATGTTGGGCTTATCGGGATGATACCAGCAAATCGCTACTTGTAATTTTGTGGCAACTCATTAATAAGAGTATTTGAAGTACTTGTTTTATTTTTTGATGGCTGCTTTGTTTCTATTATATGCTGCAATCCTTGCAATGAGTTGAAACAGAAATTTTTCGTCAGACTATTGATTAGACTTTTTCGGATCGGTCTTTCTGGATTTGCTTGAACGGTAAAGCTTACCATGGTTGAAGTATTGCTCAGTGAGCTAAGTTTCCACCAACCCTTAAAACCGGGCATCCGAAAGCGTCTAGCGCGCACTTTTAAATTGGGATGCTTATAAGGATGATTATCAATAGAGCTTAAAGTAATTATTAGTTTTTTATTCTGAAAGTCAGCCAACGTTGTTGCCGATAGAACGACATCACTACTCCATTTTTCCATGGACGTTCCTTGAGCATAATAAATTATCTTTCTAAAGTCATCTTTCCCCTCGAGTTCTTTGGATTCAATGCAATTGTGCATCCACTCAGGGTAGCCTGATATATCTTTCAATAGATCAATAACTTTCTCGAAAGTTGCATGTAATACGGCGTTTGCACGGTACTCCATATAAGACGTTTTATTTAGTTTACGCTCATAGTAGATAATGCCATGCTTGCTTTGCTTTTTACTCCATCTTTTATCTGTATCATGAATATTATTAGATAGCATTGTTACTTCCAGGGTATAAATTAAGTTTGTATATAATCCTTGATATGTCGAAATCTCGAAAGCCACCTGACATGCTGACATGGGATATATGTCGGCAGCTCCTCATGATAGTTAAGGCTTGAATCTGGCGGTTTTCAGTAATATTGCAAAGCATTTCGTTTTATGCGCAAACCGGATAAAATAAACAGTATTTAATTAATAGGGTTTCGTGCTTTTTATAGAAGTAGATCGGCAGGTAGCGGTATTTTTATTGGGGTTTGCTCAGATATCGAAGATCAAGTGGTCATCAGCAAAGCTAGTTTTCTGCCTTGATCTCTCGGGCGGGGGTGCTGTTATCTTTTTATGATTTTGTTAAAGTGTTCACAAATAAGTGAAATATTTTTAGCATAGTGCCATCTAATATCTTGCATGTTAGTGCTAAATGTTTTAGAAGGTAAAAAATCTGCTCTTAAATTTGCCGCAAGGATGTATGTTAGAATCAAATGATTCATTTGATCCAGCCAAGAATGTGCTTTTCAGCATGGGTCAAAAGTTTTGGGGGGCAAGTCACCGCCAGAAACTCTCAAGTGATCGCATAAAGCTGTCTTCCAATCATACTCTTATTATCCTCATTTGCTTGATTGATGCTTTCAGTGGCTCTGGCTATCGTATGCTGATCCCAGCCAGAAGCAGAATGGCTACTCTGTCAAATTCTGTAGCGTATGAGTGTTGGAGGGTTAATCTTAATTAGCCTTCTTTAAATGCAAAACTCAAAAAACAGAAGATAAAATATGAAAAATCAAAAAATTGTATTTGTATTTTTACTCCTTATATCAGTATGTGCTAATGCGGTGGTTTGGGAATATGAGCTTTCAGATGCTTTAATTGAAATGGTTGATATTAGAGGTAATAAAACCCATTCAGCCAATATGCAAGTAATTGACTATTATGTAAAACGTATTTCTCATTATGCAAAAGAGTATCCATCAAGGTTTAAGGATGAGAATGAAAAAAAGGAGGTTATCCAAAAACTAAAGGAGCTTTTAGGAATACTTGAAATAATGGCTGAAGATCAACAAAATAATCCTGATTTTTTGGATATGGCCGCGTTTGTCAATAGCATGGGCTATAATGTTGATATAAAAGGCACTGGAGAAAAAACCGTTTTTTATTACAAAAAGCTTTTAGATATTATGCCAGATAATCCAACTGCTAATTATAATTTAGGAGTATTTCTTTCCGGGACGCGAACGCAACACTTTGAGAGTATCACATACTTGGAAAAAGCGCTAAAGCTTGGCCGAGATGATGCAAGGTATTCTCTTGGTCTTCTCTATTATCAGCTTGGAGAAAAGGATAAAGGAATATCTATGCTTAAAAAGTATTCTTCGGATAACCCAAATAATAGACGCGTTAAAAAAGTAATTGAGGCTATGATTTCTAATAATCTCAAATATGAATCAAGCTAAATGATTTGATAAATGGATCAAAGGCAATCTAATTCCATCCAGTGAAAAGCATTAAATTCCACTCCTCTTAGCCGTTTAACCAGGCTAGTGTGGTGCTTCATACAAATTGACGATGATAGAAGCCTGCTCAGGCCAGGAGACAAGGCGCAATGCGCAGGGAATGGCTCGCCCTTTTTAACCTAAAAAGATCAGTTGGACGGCGT
>JARRQF010000027.1:0-30148 GCA_037382065.1 Candidatus Thiodiazotropha sp.
GTTTTTTCAATGGCAAGCAAATGGAATTCGCCTCTAATGTGGAGTCATTACGCTGACGAGCACAAAGGAATTTGCGTCGAATACGATATTTCAAACGCAGCGTGCAAAAAACCTAAGCCAGTTGACTATGAAGGTGAAAGAGGAATCGCTCTCAGTAAAATTTCAGAGTATGTAATTTATTCTTCCTCAGATGCTTTGAATGAAATCGAACAAAAGTATTTCTATACAAAAGCTAATCAATGGAACTATGAAGAGGAGTGGCGATTCGTATCAGAAAAGCAAGGGTTAGCTTCTGTACCGTTTCATTTGAGCGCTCTCTATTTCGGCATGAGATGTCCGTACTCAATTATTTCTACAATTGTAAAACTGTTTAATGGTTCGAGTTCGTGTACAAATTTTTATCATGATTACGCTAGTCAAAGAAATTTTGAAATACTTAGTTCTAAAGTTGATGTTGACGAGTTGATGGCTTCAACACCGAGGCCATCTATGGCTTTAGCATTTAGTTCAATACCTAAGATATAAAATATACCCAACCGAAGAAGTACCGAAAGTACCGGAAAAGTACCAGGACAGTCACCGTTTGGGATAGTCTAAAGCCATTCAAAATCAGATGGTTATTTCAAATACCACTATAGTCGAAACATCGTTTAAATAGTGAGTGTCCTCGTATTACTCGAAAAATGATCGTTTAAATTTCCACTGTTAGACAGCATTATCCAATTGTTTATCACAGATCTTAATAAACGCACTATACTTATTAACTAACTCTTTTTTATTCCCCGCTAGACTATCTCTACGCTCTTTTTCATCGTCGGAGACTATTTTGCACCAGTGTAGTGCGTCACGGGCAGCATTGACTATTTCTGGGTATTTGTTGTATTTGCCAATCACATGATCATCATCTAGCATCATCTTCTTATACTTGTCAGATTTCATTTCATAAGGTTTCGAGTTAGAAGCTAACTCGAAATATCTTCCTACCTCATCTTTAAGCTCCTCGATTTCAGTTAGCATTCGTTCTCTTCGTGTTTTCTTGAATTCTCGTTTTTCTTTTGAGATATATATTAAATGATCAACAAACTTGGTGAATCCATATGTACAAAGTGCGACCACTAATGTTTGCCACCATTCCATAATGTTTATGATACCTCTTTTGTAATCTAATCAAGTACCAGGACAGTCACCGTTTGGGATAGTCTAAAGTCATTCAAAATCAGATGGTTATTTCAAATGACAGCGCTTTCGCAACAACGTTTAAATAGTGAGTGTTCTCGTATTATTAGTTTTAAACTGTTAGCGAGAAGTGTCTCAGCTACCAGCCAGAAGCAGAAGAATGAACTATTATATTTCGATAAACCTAGTACTCCAAGGCAGACCTAAGTTTTGTGCAGTGCAATAGGCTGTAGTCGACCCAAAGCAGACACTGGGGTAACAAACGAAGTGGTAGCTGGAATCAGTAATATTGTTTTTGTAATGTAAAGCAATCCATCAGAATCGGTGAGATCACGTGATAAACGAAATCAAAATGGAAGGAGTTTCGAGCTTTAAAGGTTCGACTTCGCTAATCACAGATAAGAAAATCAACTTGGTCTATGGGTTAAATGGAACAGGAAAGTCTACACTATCAAACTTCCTTTATGATCCAACGGTATCCAAATTTAACAAATGTAGTATTACTCCCATCCAAACAGACACTATTTTTGTTTACAATCAGAGGTTTATACAAGATAACTTTTTTGTTTCCGATGGCCTGAAAGGGATTTTCAGTCTCTCAAAAGAAAACAAGGCTGCTGAGGAAAAAATTACGAAAGCAGAAAAAAGAATTCACGAACTCAATCAAACACTTCAATCCAAGCAGACGAGTAAAACAGGTACTTCACAGAACTTTACCTCTCAGAGGCAAAAGGCCATGGATAAAGTTTGGAAAATTAAAACCACCTATACAGGCGGTGATCGAGTACTTAAGTACTGCCTAGAAGGCCTAAGGGGAAACAGAGATCGACTGTTTGAACATTTGGTGGCAGTCGAAAAACCAACGAGTGAACCCGAAAAGACTATTACTAAACTCAAGGACGAAGTGGAAGCTCTTAAAGGTGGTGACGCTCATCCACAACCGGAGCTGCCAACATTAGATTTTTCAGCTTCTAATATTGAGTCAAACTCAATTTTCAGCAAAGCAATAGTTGGAAACGAAGATAGTGTAGTAGCCAAGCTCATTGAGAACCTAGGGAACTCCGATTGGGTTAATCAAGGGTTGGCATACATTCCTGATCATTTAGATGAACAAGGATCTCCTTGTCCATTCTGCCAAGAAAATACAATCACCCAACATTTGGCGGATAAAATAACGGATTATTTTGATGAATCTTATCAAATTGACATTGAAACTCTTGAGGACTTAAAAACAAAGTACCTTGAAGCTATAGACAAACTAGATTCACTGAAGACTTATTCTGAACATCCATTTTCTCCAGAAAAGCACTCGGTTATTACTCAAAAATACCAGTTATGCACATCTGTATTGGGCAAAAACAAAAATCTCATAGAGGAAAAGTTAAAGAGCCCAAAGACAGTTCTTAAGCTAGAGGATTCAGTACCGGTGTTTGCGTCCTTTAACGAGGAAGTGAGTGCAATAAATAGCCAAATCCATGCATACAACACAAAGCTTGCAAACAAAGAATCAACATTAAAGTCATTAAAGACCGAGTTTTGGAGAATTTTGCGCTGGCAATATGATCAAACTATTTCAAGATTTAAGGAGGATTTGAATGAGACCAATAATAAACTGGCAGAGATTGATGAAGAATTAAAAGGAATTGATTCCGATATTGGTGTTCAAAAGTCCATTATATCTGAAGCACAGAGAGAGACCGTAAATATTGAAGAGGCTGTGAATTCAATTAATTATGGACTTATTGACCTAGGAATAGAAGATTTCAGCATTGTTAAACACACCGAAAGTCTCTATAGGATTGTTCGCACAGGAGAGTCAACAGACGCCTTTCACACTTTAAGTGAGGGCGAGAAAATGATGATTAGTTTTCTATATTTCTGCGAACTATGCAAGGGTAGAGCTAGTGCTGATGACACGAATATAAAGCGAATTGCAATTATTGATGATCCAATTTCTAGCTTATCCCATGTATTTATCTTTAATGTTGGACAATTAATTCGATCAATATTTTTTAGGTTAGATCGTTTTAGCCAAGTTTTTGTGCTTACTCATAGTTTGTACTTCTTCTATGAGCTAACAGACCCTAACCATGAGAGAAGAAATGAAAACCAGAAACTATTTAGGCTATTGAAATCTGCGTCAGGTAGTAGGATTCTGGAAATGAAGTATGAGGAGATTCAAAATGATTACCAAGCATATTGGTCAGTTATAAATGATACAGATCAGCCGCCAGCACTTATTGCGAACTGTATGCGAAATATTGTTGAGTACTTCTTTAATTTTGTAAGGCGCAGAGATCTTAACAATGTTTTTCAAATGACAGAACTCCAAGATGGTAAATATCAAGCTTTTTGTCGATATGTAAATCGCGAGTCTCATTCCTTGGGGCAGAACATTATCGACATGAAGGAATTTGACTACGACGTCTTTAGAGAGGGATTACGATTAGTATTTAAAGAAACAGGTTATGAAGACCATTACGATGAGATGTCTAAGTGTTAGATAAATATCTAGACAGTAATCACTGTTGTATGGAAATATTTCCGTGCATAAACACAGAGAGATCCAGTTTATGTCTACTTAGACATTACTAATGAAAAGGATAGTTAGTTATGCACGAAATCATCTGCCCCCACTGTAAAAAAGAATTTAAAATTGACGAAGCCGGGTATGCAGATATTCTGAAACAGGTGCGCGATAAAGAATTTGAACAGCAATTGCATGAAAGGCTTGAGCTGGCCGAGAAAGATAAGTTAAATGCTGTAGAACTTGCCAAAGAAAAGGCCGATAGCGAAATGCAGAAGGCGGCAGCAGCGAAGGATGCAGAAATTCAAGAACTGAAGGCAAAAATAGAAGCCAGTGAGGTTGCACAAAAATTAGCTGTGACCGAGGCTCTGAAGTTCGTAGAAAAAGAACGCGATGAACTCGAAAGCGCACTCAAACAGGTTAGAAAAGATCACGAAAGTGCTTCAAAGTTAGCTAAGGCGAACCACTCAAATTTACTTCAAGAAACCTCTGCTAAAAAGGACGCGGAGATTCAAGAGCTAAAGGCAAAGCTCAGCGCTAATGAAGCCGCACATAAGCATGCAGTTTCCGAGGCGGTTAACGAAGCTAATAAAGAGCGCGACCAGCTAAGAAGCGACCTTGATCGAGTAGTGCTTGAGAAGCAGCTTGCTGAAAAGTCACTCAAAGATAAGTACGAAACACAGATTAAAGATCGTGATGACGCGATTGAGCGTCTCAGAGATATGAAGGCACGTTTATCCACCAAGATGGTTGGAGAAACCCTCGAACAGCACTGTGAAACCGAATTTAACCGTATTCGAGCAACCGCATTTCCCAAGGCGTATTTTGAAAAAGATAACGATGCACAAACTGGTAGTAAGGGTGATTATATCTTTCGTGATTTAGACGATTCCGGCATAGAGATTGTGTCGATTATGTTCGAAATGAAGAATGAGAGCGACGAAACAGCCACCAAGAAGAAAAATGAAGATTTTCTTAAAGAGCTTGATAAGGATCGTACAGAGAAAAATTGTGAATACGCGGTTCTCGTATCTCTTCTAGAGCCGGATAGCGAACTTTATAATTCAGGTATTGTTGATGTGTCGTACCGTTATCCAAAGACGTACGTTGTACGGCCGCAATTCTTTATTCCAATGATTACTCTTCTGCGAAACGCCGCTCAGAACTCACTTAAATATAAAACTGAGCTTGCATTGGTTAAAGAACAAAATATTGACATAACGAATTTTGAGAATGAGCTTGATGCGTTTAAAACAGGTTTTGCTAGAAACTACGAATTAGCGTCTAAAAAATTCAAAACAGCAATTGATGAGATTGATAAAACTATCAATCATCTTCAGAAAACCAAGGATGCATTGCTTGGTTCTGAAAATAATCTCCGTCTTGCCAATAACAAGGCAGATGACTTAACTGTTAAAAAGTTGACCAAGAAGAATCCAACAATGGCGGCGAAATTCGCTGAACTCAAGAACAATGATACATCTGACTCTGAGTAAGTTTTAATCTGCCACCAGTTACAGACTGGGCGTCCGCTTTCGGAAAATCTCTATGTCCGCTAATGGCCGGCTTCGGGCATTAACGGATGAAAGGGTAACGTCCGCTTTGCCTGCACAATTATGTGTATGTGCTATAAAACTATTAATATTCTGGCTTTGCAATATACTTTTAGTCAAAGTATATAGTTTCCACAATGTATACCATATACGGAACTATTCTGGTTCCCATTTACCAATGACTTTTCCAAGAATGCTGAACTCCTCAATGATAGCGGGATAATGAGAGTTAAGGGGTTTAAGAAAACGTCTTCCGGCATCTTCAGAATATACTTTGAATGTAACCGCATTATCAGCATTGAGTCTAGCAATTACTCTGTCACCACTCACAATCCCACTTCTTTGATCTGGATCGACGAAGATGATACATCCGTCAGGATAGCTTTTTCCGTGAGGTGAGGTCATGGCATCGCCTTCTACTCTCAAGGCATAGGTCTGTATTCCGTGAGAGGCTGGGCAGGGTAGATGAAGTTCAGCGTCACCTAGCTCAACCATATCTTTAGCCTCATGCCAGGAGCCAATTTGGACCCATGAAAATAAGGGTACAAGCCCTCTCATGTCTGGCCCACCAGCAACATCCATTTTATTAGCATCATGAGATATCAGGCGTTCAGCGAGTTGGGGAAAGATCTCTGAAGGAGCGACCTTTAAAAGTCTGGATAGTATGGTCAGTGAATTTAAGTTGATTGGAATGACGCCGTTTGCGTATTGACCAAAAGCTGAGGGTGATTTCCATCCTGCGGCATACGAAATAGTCTCCTGGGTGTAGCCTAACTCCTTCTTTTTAGTGGTAAAAATAGCTTTTAATCGAGCGGCTGCAGCTTTTTCATCGGGTGTTAAGTGGCGTCTATTCATCATGAGATCAAATTAACCAGCATTGCTAGTGTGCGCAAACAGCAGTGCTATTGATTAAATGTGTAGCATTGCTATTATTCTCGCTTGCTAAAAAGATCAGTTGGGCAGCCCAGGACAATCGCACTACGTTAATCTTATGGAACTAGTCGAGATACCCACTCAATCTCAGAAAGCGGCTGGAATTCGCATGACACATTTCATGATAGTGGTGTAAGCTGCGCTTACGCTATTTTATATTCCCCTCACCCTGGCGTGAACAAGCCCTTGGGTGCCACACAGTAAGCTGATGTTTACGATGCACTCGAAAAGTAGACTCCCTCTCCCCTTGCGGGAGAGGGCCGGGGTGAGGGGGATCTAATAACCGCTGAGCTGGCAAAACTTCTCAATCAAAACGAAATGCTTCGCAACATTTTTGTGGCGATTTATTTCTATTATGCATGAATTCACTATGAAGGATTCTATTCTTCGTGGCCTTCAAGTTCTTTGTGGTGAAATTTTTGGAGTCAATGTGATGGAATAACTCGTAACGTGCGGTCTGAGCATATTATGTAGGATGTGGTGAGGCACGAACCGCATCATGGAGGTTCGTGAATCACTGCAAGCTGTTATTGATGCGGTTCGCACCGCTCACCGCATCCTACGCAATTACGAATTTTATCGCGTATTCAAAAAGAGTTACCTATCGGTTTAAAAACACAGGGATGGTTGTCGGATAGATCCTTCAGCACCCTGGGGGTAACACCAGGACAATCGCACTACGTTGATCTTATGGGACTCGTCGAGACACCCACTCAATCTCAGAAAGCGCCAGGCATTCGCATGACATATTTCATGATAGTGGTGTAAGCTGCGCTTACGCTATTTTATATCCCCCTCACCCTGGCCCTCCTCTCCCGCAAGGTAGGGTGTCGCAAAAGTCGTAGGGTGGGGCTCTGTCCCACCATTAAAAGGATGAAATGTAGGATGTGGTGAGGTACGAACTGCATCATTGATGTTCGTGAATCACTGCAAGCTGTTATTGATGCGGTTCGCACCGCTCACCGCATCCTACGCAATCACGAATTTTATCGCGACTTCAAAAAGAGTTACCTATCGGTTTAAAAACACCATGGAATATCTCACTCAAATATTGGCACATGATCGAAAATCATGATGCGGTTCGCACCACTCACCGCATCCTACGCAATCACGAATTTTATCGCGACTTCAAAAAGAGTTACCTATCGGTTTAAAAACACACTCAAATATTGGCACATAATCGAAAATCATGATGCGGTTCGCACCGCTCACCGCATCCTACGCAATCACGAATTTTATCGCGTATTCAAAAAGAGTGACCTATCGGTTTAAAAACACTATGGAATATCTTACTCAAATATTGGCACATGATCGAAAATCATGATGCGGTTCGTACCTCACCACATCCTACGTCTGAGCGGTAGATGCGTATGTTGAATATTTTCCCAGCCCTTAATCATTATTGTAGTAGTACATATCGTTTCCATATACAAAACTATGTGTATCCTTTGTATCCTCGTATATGAAAAGCTCAGTGTGCTTCCAGCCATTGTTGTGTACCATTGTGATGGCGTAGTCGCTTATTTGATAGTGCCCCTTGTTCTTGGATCCATCACTATTTTTTGATGAGCCTCCACCACTGATGCTGGTCCCAATTACGCTGGTTGCGCCTGATGTGCCACTCTTATCACTATTAGACACTACCGTGATCAGTGGTGCTACTTCATAATCCCCTATGTTTTCTCCACCACCCATTCCACTGTTATCATTCATGGCAAATGAACTTAGCTCAAAGGTACCATCCTCGAAGAAGGTGATTGTTCGTTTCCAAGAGCCTCTGTATTGACTTCCTCCTGCGTTAACGTATTTTCCCGCTATTTTTGATCCGGTATGAGCTACACCTGCAGGCCCTCCTTTCAGGTCTTTCCAACTCCCATCTTTTTCCTTAATCTGATAGTCACCCCAACTTGTTCTCCATACGCTCCATTTTTTAGGTTGTAGATGCTTTGATGTTGTTACATTCAATTCATTGGGAGGGATTTTACAATCTCTATAGACCGATCCATCCTTGAGTAATAGATAGGTATCAACATCTATCCCACCCCATATAAGGTCGATACGACTATAAACCCATACGACTTCAATATCTGATAACTCAACACCTTCACCCGGAGCAACACGAATGGCCGCTTCTATCGCCTTGCGGTCGCTTTTGGGTGTCACTTTCTGGATGTTATTTGTACTTGAGGTGTCACGTTTATTCTTTGCGACTATATCAATATCACTATTTTGTTTTAACTTTGAGGCTTTTGATATTTCTGCTTTTAATAAATTAGCAATGATCTGTTTGGCATCATCTAGATGCGCTTTATTCTTTTCATTCAGTGAGAATATCATTACACTGAGATGGACAACTTGATCGTCTAGGCTAAGCGCATTCGCTAACAGTAGGCCTTTGCTTCCGTCTTGATTGATAAAAGTGCGATGTCCATTTGCAATGTTTAGATTGCTGTTATTAATTAAAGCAACTTCCTCCTCATCCTGCCATTTGCCTTTTGGCGCCTTGCTGTTGGTAAGCTTATCGCGAAGCCAAGTATCCACCCCTTTTCCGTTGAGTGTAGCGGCAGGATAGTATTTTATAAGAAAGTCGCTGTCCGCGTCTGATGATTGGTATACAATAGCATTTTTCTTACTATCAGTGTATTGATTCCAACCAGCTGGAATGTCGGTTGCATTGCTGAGGCTGGGGAGACATAAGAAAATGAGTAGTGTTAGATGGCGGGGATATATGCGGATATCTCGTATATTAATAATCAATAACAATCGTTGAAGCATTGCTAAAATTAGTTTCATCAGAAAATATCTCGTTTGAGCTATTCAATTTGAGATTCGCTATTATAGCGCTGCCTGGGGGGCTACTGAAGAGGAATTATTAAAATAGGTACTTGAAGCAATAAATGACTCATTTCTGCTTTTTTAAACTCAAAACCCGCATTATGATTGCGGATTTTGAGTGTTTTTTATTTATTGTATTAGGCTGGTTTATTTAAATTAACCAGAGGTTCCTTAACGCTTCCTCAAGCGTTGAGATAGCCTTACGCCTAATAATCCTAGGCCCAGCAAGGAGAGTGTTGTGGGTTCAGGAACTGAGCTGAAGCTGACATTGGATTTAGACTTGATTTTGACTCTGTAATCGCCAAAATAATTATTGCGATTGTAGCCCGATATAGCCTCGCTTAGACTTAGATGGTAATCAGACGTCGCAAGTATATAGCTTCCTGAATTCAAAACAACATTAATCAAAGAGTTCAATCCACGTCCGCCATCATCATTGCGGGTTACGTAGTCTGAAGCATCAAGCATGCCATCATTTTCAAAAAGAAAAATGTGGGTGTCGAAATCCCTTGATTTGACCGATATCCGAGTTCTGCCAGCTTGATCTTGATCAAATAGCGTGTAAGAGACAGAGCCCTCTCCAAAAGCGGTAATGCTGCCAGTCGTGGTTATGGCATTGGCAAAAGAGACTACAGGTAGAAGCAGCAAAAGCCCAGATAGGAAACTTATTGAGATTTTCATGGATAACTCCTTAGCATTTAGTATTTAAAGTGCTATTTAGTTGATTTGATTGAGTTTAGGAAAATGATATGCGTTAGAGTTTGTAAAAATTACCGACAGTAGTGGGTTGTTAGGTCGTCAGTATCGTGGCGTGATTAGGAGAAGACTATGGTTGCTTGTGAGAACGGCGAGGTGATCTTTCTTTATCGTAATGGCGAGACTTGAGCGGTGACGTAGCTAACGATTCTCGGTGTGCAATTTCCGTGGTTGATCGTTCAGCATAACTAACCGTTTTTCCTGGTCCGTACAAAAGAGATGAGAAGCTTTGGTTAACCAGTAATTTTTACGGATAGTAAGTAAATTCCGACAGCTATCAGATTTTATTTCCAGCCAATGAATAGGTGGTGCTGAACATCTGCAGGTAAGTCTGGAAAATGGATTACCTAGTAACTGCTGGAATTTGCCTATCAAAGTGTTCCGGTTTAGGAATCAGAATGTAATGAGCTAAATCTTTAACCACTTGAATAGTGGGTCCCACAGAATGACATCCTTGTAGACTTGTGTCGGAGCCAGTTCGAAGAGGGCCAGGCCCTTTTCCGCAGAACGGATATAGTTCTGGCTCTCACGGAGGTGGGTGATGAAGGGAACATTTAGGTGACCCAGGAAGTGTTCCAGATCGTGGTAAATACGGGTATTTTCTTTGGCTCTGTTGGCAACAATGCCAATGGTGGTCTTATGTTTTGAGACTCTTCCGCTCTCCAATAACTCTGAGAGAAAGCGGCTGCAGGCACGCATGTCGATAGGCGAAGGGAGTACTGGTAGGATCAATGTATCGACGCGTAGCAGCATCTTATTGATCTCTTTGCCGTGAATACCAGCAGGGGCGTCCATAATCAATATCTCGGTGCCCTTTGCTGGTTGCACTGGGCCGGCTAGTGCATCGATGCCCTGGATGTCTGGGATACCTTCATAGTCGCATCTCGATTCAAGCCAATCGAGAGAGGACTTCTGTGGATCAAAGTCTGCTAGTGCGACTTTTTTGCCTTCATCGGCATAGTAGGTGGCAAGATTGGTGGAGATGGTGGTTTTACCGCATCCACCCTTAGCATTCATCAACATGATAGTGCGCATTATTTTTTCCTATCCTCTTGCAGGTGCTCTTCTGCATACAATCAGGTGGACAACGTAAGCTGTCGGCTGCTTATGGACTCTAAAATAGTTAGGTTAATAATTATATCTTGTTCAGGTAGGAACAGGATATTGGTTAAGTGCAAGTTTAGTCGATTCCGAGTTGCTCCCAAATCTCATCGATACGCTGTTTGACTTCCGGGCTCATACTGATCGGTCGCCCCCACTCTCTGGTGGTTTCTCCGGGCAGTTTATTTGTGGCATCAAAGCCGATTTTCGAGCCCAGGCCGGAGACCGGGGAGGCGAAATCGAGGTAATCGATCGGTGTATTCTCAATCATTGTGGTGTCTCGCACCGGGTCCATGCGGGTGGTCATGGCCCAGATGATATCCCGCCAGTCCCGGGTGTTCACATCTTCATCGACCACAATCACAAACTTGGTGTACATAAACTGCCTTAAGAAGGACCAGACCCCCATCATTACCCGCTTGGCGTGCCCCGGATATTGTTTCTTCATACTGACCACCGCAAGCCGATAGGAACACCCCTCGGGCGGTAGGTAGAAATCGATGATTTCAGGAAACTGCTTTTGCAAAATGGGCACGAAAACCTCATTCAGCGCAACACCTAACACTGCCGGTTCATCGGGGGGACGGCCGGTGTAGGTGCTGTGGTAGATCGGATCTTCGCGACGGGTGATACGCTCAACCCGAAACACAGGAAAGGTTTCCACTTCATTGTAGTAGCCAGTGTGATCACCATAGGGGCCTTCCTCGGCGGTCTCATCGGGATAGATGTGTCCTTCCAGAATAAACTCAGCTGAAGCTGGCACTTGAAGATCTGAACCGATTGACTTCACCACCTCGGTTCGGCTGCCGCGTAATAATCCGGCAAAAGCGTATTCAGAAAGGGTGTCTGGTACCGGGGTGACGGCTGCAAGAATGGTCGCCGGGTCAGCACCGAGAGCGACGCTGATGGGAAAGGGTTCACCTGGATGGGATTCGCACCACTCGCGGAAGTCGAGTGCGCCCCCTCGATGGGCGAGCCAGCGCATGATCAGTCGGTCTGGGCCAAGTAACTGCATACGATAGATGCCCAGATTCTGGCGCGATTTATTTGGTCCCCGAGTGATCACCAAGCCCCAGGTAATCAATGGTGCGGCATCCTCGGGCCAACAGGTCTGAATTGGGAGTCGGGTTAGGTCAACATCTTCCCCCTCTTGGCTGATGGCCTGGCAGGGTGCGTTGCGAATCTCCTTGGGCGCCATATCGAGCACTTTGCGGAACACGGGTAATTTATCCCAGGCATCTTTCATGCCTTTGGGGGGATCTGGCTCCTTGAGAAAGGCGAGTAGCCGGCCCACCTCGCGCAACGCTTCGACACGCTCCTCACCCATGCCCATGGCCACCCGCTCAGGTGTACCGAATAGGTTGCCGAGCAGGGGGTAGGGGGAGCCTTTGACCTTTTCAAACAGTAGGGCTGGGCCTCCACGCCGTAGGGTACGGTCGCAGATTTCAGTAATCTCTAAATTGGGGTCGACCTCGGTGGGGATGCGCTTCAGCTCACCACGGGATTCAAGTTGTTGTACGAAATCGCGTAAATCTTTGTATTTCATAGCACCAGGATGGTTGGCCAAGCTCAACTGATGACATTACCAGAGGCAGTAGCAGGGTCAAGCTATGTGATGCAGAATTGGGCAAAATTCTGATTCGTGCTCAATCTTCGTCTGATGATAAATGTGGCCTAATCGCTATGACCGATACTCTTGGCCAGGCTGTCGATCTCCTTCTGATAGCGTTGATAATCGGGTGAGTCGGGTCGTGCATAGTTGAAGTTTTTAAACAGACCGGTAAAGCGTGTGAAGTAGTCTCTAGCCTGATCCTTGTCGGTAAAGGTGTAGCTACGTTCTACCAGCTCAAAGATCTTGTTAAACATGAGCTGCTGGCGCTCCAATGAAGTAGAGGCGTCAACCTCGTCGAAGGCATCCTGTTGCAGGTAGACCATGTCGAGAAACAGCGCCTTCTGATAGGTCACATAGTCCTCCAGGGTGACCCCTTCCTCACCGGTTACCTGCATCATTTGTAGTACCGTATCGCCCTGCTTGAATAGCGAGAGCAGTTTTTTGACCCGCTCGGGCCAGCTCTCCCCCATGTGCTTTTTGTACCAGGTAGCGAGCTGTTCCTGGTAGCGGGACCAGGAGATCAATGGGTCGACAGCGGGATAGAAACGCTTGTAGGCTCGGTCATAGGAGAGCCCGAGAAAGCACTTTACTGTACTGAGTGTTGACTGGGTAACGGGCTCCTCAAAATTGCCACCAGCTGGCGAGACGGTGCCGATCATGGTCAGGCTGCCGCTTACATCCTCACGAGAACAGATCACCCCAGCCCGTTCGTAGACGCCACGAATGGCGGAGTCAAGATAGGCAGGAAAGGCCTCCTCACCAGGAATCTCCTCGAGTCGTCCAGAGGTCTCGCGCATCGCCTGGGCCCAACGCGAGGTGGAGTCGGCGAGTAACAGCACGTCGTAGCCCATCTGACGATAGTATTCGCCCAGGGTAATGCCGGTGTAGATTGATGCTTCGCGGGCTGCTACCGGCATTGAGGAGGTGTTGCAGACGATGATGGTGCGGTCCATCAGAGAGCCTCCAGTACTGGGGTCATTAAGATGGGGAAACTCGGTAATCGTCTCCACCACTTCCCCAGCTCGTTCGCCGCAGGCGACGATAATCACGATATCGACAGACGAATAGCGTGAGATAAGATGTTGCAGTACTGTCTTGCCAGCGCCAAATGGGCCAGGAATGCAGCCGGTACCACCACGGGCGATGGGAAAAAAGGTATCGATCAGGCGTAGGGTGGTGACTAGGGGTTCTGAAGGGTAGCATCGTTCGCAGAGACGTTGTTCTAGCATCTGTTGGGGGATAGGTCGACGTACCGGCCAGCGCTGTGTGAGGGTGATGGGCTGTTCATATCCATGATTGTCAAGCAGGGTGGCGACCCGGGTATCTACGGTGACTTTGCCCTCTTGAATCCAGATCACTTCGACTTCACCGACTTGGTTGAAAGGGACCATGATCTTGTGGGTGAACGCGCCTTCTTGCACGGTGCCAATGGGGTCGCCAGCACGTAATCGGATACCGGTCTGTACCAGAGGAATAAAAGACCATTTTCGGCGCTTGTCGAGGGCGGGTAATTCCACGCCCCTGGGGAGAAAAGTACCATGAGCAATGGCAATCTCTTCAAGTGGATTTTGCAGGCCGTCGTAGACCTGACCGAGCAGCCCAGGGCCAAGTTCAAGGGAGAGCATCTCGCCACTCTGCTCCACTGGATCGCCGATAGCAACGCCAAGGGTACTCTCAAATACCTGCACATCGGCTTCGCGGCCACGTACTCTTAGCACCTCGGATTTGAGCCGCTCCTGGCGTTCGTCGTCGCCAAGACGGCTGGGTCTGACATAGACCACTTCGTTCTTCATCAGCGGAGCGCTCGATTCAATGGTGACGATATCGTCCTGAACGGCGATTACGCGAGCGGAGAAAGGGGCATCAGTAGCTTCTGTCATTTGTCCATTCCAGCCGTGAGAGAGTTATTCTGTGGTGATTGCGATGTCTCAAACAGTTGGCCGTAGCGCCCCAACCCATTCTCGACCAGTTGCTCAAAGCGCACGACGGCGCGGCTACCATCATAACTTGACCAACGGGCAATCAGGTCCCAACGCAGGA
This sequence comes from Candidatus Thiodiazotropha sp., assembly GCA_037382065.1. GTDB lineage: Bacteria > Pseudomonadota > Gammaproteobacteria > Chromatiales > Chromatiaceae > Thiodiazotropha. The sequence goes on from JARRQF010000027.1 coordinate 14,534, forward strand.
CATAGATTACGACGGCTTCAAAATCGAATTCGTGGCCTTCGCTGATTCGGGTCAGGTTATTCCAGGCAGCACCCAGCAGCAGTCGTTCAAGCCCCAGACTGTCACGGGTATTAATGAGATGCTCCGCTTCGTTAACCCAGGGGTAGACCTGTTGCAGGCGGAATCCTGGCTCGTTCCAGTAGCGTTCAATATGACGAACCCAGCGGCCATAGCCCCAGCGTTGGCCTGTCGGTGCCGACTTCTCACCAAGTCGGCGTCGACGCAGGGCGACATTAAGGGTACGCACTTCCATGCGAGAGCGCATGATCTCGCTGAGAAAACCAGCGCCCCATTCCGCTTCTAAGCGCTCAGCACGAAGGATCAATTCTGTTTCAGTGACGCTCATGCTCTGGTGAATCCACTCTAAAACCGAGGCGAGATCTCTAAGCGCCTGGGCATCGCTCTCCTCAAGGATTCTCAGGCGGTAAGCCAGCCGTTGTCGGGAGAGGGGCGTCTGGTGGGCACCAAACAGAGGGCCGTGGTAGGGCAGGCTGGTAATCAGCATGACATAACGCATAGATCGGTCCATGCTACTTCACGGTACCTTCAAGGATGGTGCGAAACCGGGGGTGCAGGTGTTCCAGCAATATGTCGGTTACTTTGTCAGGGGTTAGGTCGACCTGAATTTCGCCATTTTGCAGGATTACCCTAATGCCTCCTTTTATCTGGTCACTGCTGCGCAGATCAACCCCATCTCGTAATAGACTGTTGGCCACCGATAGAACAAAATGGGAGAGCGAACCCTCCCGCAGTTTTTCCGGATGACGCCGCAGCTCCTCTAGGCCGACCACATCTTCCGGCAATAAAATCTCAATCGACTCTGACTGATCGATTCCTGTGTCTCGTCGGGCGCGACCGGCGACCTCCAGGATCAATCGTTCGAGAAAGGCTTCTTGGGCCATCTCAGCAGCGACCAGTCGTTGTATCTCTTCGCTGAAACGTGTGCTTAGATGTCCTTTCATTTTCAGCACAGTATCCCGCATCGAAGTATGTAAAGCCTCCTCACCAGCGTTGCGCATCATCTCCGTTTCGGCTCTGGCCTGGCGCAAGATCGACTCGGCTCTCTCTTTCGCCTGACTCAGGATCTGTTCCGCATCATGATGTGCTTTGGCAATCAGTGCTTCTGCCTCTCTACGCCCCTCGGCTACCCCTTTGTCACGCAGTCGTTCGATTAGCGCTTCCACCCCAGAGGAGGGTAATCCGTCGAGTGGTGTATCGGTCAGCTCTCTGTTACTCATATTCCGTTCCTCAAGCTGCAGCCGGTATACCGCCTGCCAGTACCAGAGCGAAGACGAAGGCGAATACTGCGAAACCCTCGACGATGGCGGCAGGGGCAAGCGACAGACCGAAGATCTCAGGTTTGACTTTCGAAGCATTGATTGAGGAGGCGCAGCACTGACCCTGACGAATGGCGCTGAACATCAGCGCCAGTCCGCACAGAATACCGATACCAAAAAGGGCACCGGCATTCTCTGAGGTGACTGCCCGGTTGAGGGTAAACATGACCACAATGCCATAAATAACCTGTGAGGAGGGCATTACCGAGATGCCGATGTAGCGACCATGGCCACTCTCGGTCTCGATCATCGCGCCGATGGCCGCCTGACCTGCGACAGCACAGCCGATGATGCTGCCGATCGCGCCCAGTGCCATGACGCCGTAGACACCTGACCAGCCCAGTGCAATGACGAACTCATTCATTCCTTCACTCCCCTTTTTGCAAAAGCACGGAAGGGGTAACCCTCTTCCGAAAGCCCCCAGTTATAAAATTCAATAAAATTCAGGCGCAACCCATGTACCACACCACTCATTAGACTGAGCATGATGTTAAGGAGATGTCCCACCAGTAAAATCAATAGTCCGAATAGCAGGCCCATGCCGGTATGAGCATCCATGGCGTGACGAGCCAGATCGTTGAATGTTAGGGCCAGGGAGGCGCTTGCCAATCCCAGGGCGAAGAGACGCAGATAGCTCAACACATCACCAAAAATCTTGGTGATGTTGGTGAGGGATGAGAGTCCTCCAAGTACACGCCAGAGTAGGTCAACGGCGCTGTTTACCTTATGTTCGCTACCATATAGAAAAATACCCAATAGACCACCGCTAAGGAAGGTGATCCCCAGCCGATGAGAGAGGTAGGATAGTGCGCTCTCCCCCATGCCTAACCAGACTAGCAGCCCCCCCACTACCACCGCGATCCAGCCCAGACTGACCCAGGCCCGGTTGCTGCCCCAGTACTGCCTGGCCATTATGCCATTGGCCAGTGCAATGTGGCTTACTCCAACGATCACAGAGAGGCGCATCATAGTATCAAAGTCATTAACGTCGAGTAGTTTGATAAAGGCGAGTAGACTCCCCTCGGGTGGGGTAATGCCGAAATAGCTGCCTACCACGACTCCCCAAAGCATCGCACTGCCGCACAGAGTGGCGGCAAGAATGCGCAGGCGTCGTCCTGTCTCACTGCGTCCCATTGCACGCCAGCCTAGGATCACCCCAAAACCCAGTAGCGCGGCATAGCCCGCATCGGAGAGGATCATCGAGAAGAATAGGGTGAAAGAGAGAAATACCACTTGGGATGGGTCCCAACTGCGATAACCCGGGGTTTGGTAGAAATCGACCAGATCCTCGCCTGCTGCTAAGTTGGGGGGGTTGCTCAATAGGGTAGGGGGGCGCTCCTGGTCTGTGGGTTCTTCAATTAGCAGCGCCAGCTTTAGTCTATCGGCAAGTGCTTGTAAGCCTTTCAGTTTGGAGGTTGGAACCCATCCTTGCAAGGCAAAAATATCGGTGTTATCCAAGGTTTGGCTGGCCGCATGATAGCGTGCGGCAAGATCCTCCTCGGCACTCAGGTGGCTGGCCAGTAGCGTGATCCAGCGGGTCAGTGCCTGACGCTCGGCGAGTAGTCTTTCCAGCTCAACTTCGCAAGCCTCCCAGCGACGAATAACCTCATCCAGAGGGAGGCTTCCGGTATGGATTCGAGGGGTTGACAGCAGACCCTCACGAGGCTCCTTTTCGGATATTACCACCAGATAGAGAAAGCGATTGTCCTGATGCACCACCTGCCAGGTTGCTTGCAGATGCTGTAACTCCGAGAGTGTGTCTCGCGGTAGTATGTAAAACCAGAGACGCTGCCCGCCAATCTGCTTAGAAGATATGTGGTGGAAGTTACCCCAGGGGCGTAAGGCCTCGATGCGTTCTCGCATCGCATCGCTGCAATCTTGCGTATCACGCACCTGCTGCTGATTATTGAGTACCTCAGCGACCACCGCTTTCATGTTAAAGTTATTGTCGTGGCGTATGGCTCGGCGTTTGTCCTTGACACTGTGCAGATAGCGCAGTGCTTTATAGGCATCCAATGGTTGACTGGATACCACCTTTTCCGGCTCTTTGGGACGTGGGGCCAGAGAGAGCAGATGGAGACATCCTAGTTCCTGTACCTCTTGCAGCACGGCCTCTTTCTCTGTGGGCATGCCGAATAGTGTAATCTTGCGTAGAGGCACAATGCTCATACAGCAATGCCCTCCCTGAGGCGTTTTCCTTTGGCGATTTTGGCTCGGACTACCGCTGCACGCTCCGCATCGGCGAGAAAGATCTGGATACGCCGGATATTGTCACGGGTCTGGGGGATCAGCACCTTTTCGAATAGGTTGACTCGCTGAGTAATGGTACGTACCGCTTTGTTAAGCAGAGTGAGACGCTGCTGTTGCAGTTGAATATGTATACGTAGTTCGAGCATCTCTGTCAGTCGAAGGGCAAAGTTATCGACCCATTCCGGCTTTGCCATCAAAGCATAATTCGCCTGCTTTATTTTGAGATTTTTAACCAGAGGGAGTCGAACACCCATGACGTTTTCTTCTTTGAGTTCTAATTTGGTGATATGTACCAGATTCTCGATATTGACCTCTTCATTGGAGCCCATGGGCAAGCCCTGTTCGACCAAGCGGCGTAATTGGTTGATCTCGGCTTCGGTAGCCTCAATCGCTTTCGCTGCTTTGGCTCGTTCGGCGATCAATTGGCGACGTTTAAGATCGAGCGAAGGGAGAAACCGCTCGAAGCCTTTGAGACGCCGATTCTGCACGCTCAGGGATGACTTGCTTAGCGATAGATGTGCCATCTCAGGCTACCTTGACGTTATCAAGATTGGGGAAAAATTTATCGATTAACTGCTGCTTCATCAGCAACTCCTCAGCGTCAAAGCACTCCGCCAAGGTACGCCAGGATAGATCGAGAGCCTCCTCCAGGGGCAGGGAGACCTGAATCTCCATGAAGCGCTCCTTGAACAGTTGGCCGAATTTGAGCAGTTTCTCATCGAAGGGGGTTAACTCAAAAGCCATGGCCTGTTTCTGCTCGGCGTCACGGGCGCTAGAATAGAAGCGAATCATGGTATTCATGATCTGAGCATGGTCTTCCCGGGTGATCTTGCCGATGACATGTTGCTTGAGTCGTGAAAGAGAGCCGAATGGATCGAGCATGCCATTATGCAGGTAGAACTGTCCTTCGGTAATGTAACCTGTATTGTCGGGCACCGGATGGGTTACATCATCGCCTGGCATGGTAGTCACCGAAAGGATAGTGACGGAACCCGCCTCACGATAGGTAGCTGCCTTCTCATAACGCCGTGCCAACTGGGAGTAGAGATCACCCATATAGCCCCGGTTTGAGGGAACACGTTCCATGGAGATGCCGACCTCTTTAAGGGCATCGGCATAGGCGGTCATGTCGGTGAGTAGCACCAATACTCGCTTACCCTCCTCCACAGCAAATTTTTCCGCTACCGCCAGAGCCATATCAGGCACCAGCAGACGCTCAACAATGGGGTCCGAGGCGAGATTGACGAACATTACGGTGCGAGAAAAGACTCCAGCATCGTCAAAGGCAGTGCGAAAGAAGTGATAGTCATCGAAGATCAAACCCATTCCACCAAATACCACCACATCAGCATCGGCCTGAATACCGATACGGGCGAGAAAGGGGTTGTAAGGCTCGCCTGCCACAGAGAAGATCGGAATCTTCTGGCTCTCAACCAAGCAGTTGAAGAGGTCGATCATCGGTACATCTGTGCGAATCATCTTCGAGGCGAGTTGACGTCGCATTGGATTAACCGACGGACCGCCAATCGGCACTTTAGGATCATGGTAGAGATCGGGACCACCGTCGATCGGTTGTCCAGCCCCACGAAATACCCGTCCTAGAATGTTCGTCGAATAGGTCACCTGCATGGCTGACCCGAGAAAACCGACTTTGGCATCCGTGGACATCCCCTTGGTGCCAGCAAACACTTGCAGAGCAACTCTATCGCGTTGGATATGGATCACTTGCGCCAGTGAAGAGGTCGATCCCGTTTCGATTGTTGCAAGGTCACCAAAGCAGACCGTCGCCTTCCCCGCTAGGTTGGTAGGTACTTGAACCTTGACGATATCTCCGACGATTTCCAGGATGTTGGTGTAGTGCAACAGAGTTTGAGACATAAGCTAGCTTCTATTCCTTAACTAGGATTCTGATTTATCAGTTAACCAAGTTGGTGAGCGATGGTTAATACAATGCACAGATACTGAGTGGTTTAAAATATACTGTTAACAAACCTAAGGGAGAAAATAGGTCAGAGTGAAAAGTAACCGCCAACTCGTGAAAATCTCTATTCTATTCCATGCATGTCATGATGCTTATGTTAGGTTTGCTTGGCAAAAATTACTAGGATACCCGTACCCTATGCCTTACATTTGTAAAAAATTGCAAAAAGTACTTAACAGGTTTTTTAAAAAACGCCATATTTTTGGCAATGCGATAAAAACAGACGCATTAGCACAACGTACTTTATCCAGCGCGCTTAGCCAACCTATTTCACCACGAAGGGCGCGAAGGATCATATACTTATGATGTCGATTATCATTCACCACTCAATAGTATACTGTTTAATTATTTTACATTGCTAATCTAAAAACATGAACCAAGTACGATCTCCAAAAAAACTAATCTGATCAAATGTGTAGGCTATGTGCAACCAGCAGTAAATTACTGATGATTTATTTCACTTATTTAATAGCATGAACTCTAAATGAGCCAATATAAATCGGCCAAAAGGCTTAAGCGGCGGTATGTGTGCATATGCTGTTTCGGGTTAAGGGATTTGGTGTCATGAGAATTGGAGTGAGTTATTGAAGCGGAGTAAATATAGTGTGATAGATAAAAAATACTGATGTTCTGACCCATAGTGATTTAGGTTGTATTTAATTACTAGAGGAATATGCTTGTGATAAATAGTATGAAATATCATACTCACCAATCGAACCACCTTGCCAAGATGATAGACACTGTTTCTCCTGCCATAAAGAAACGGGCGACTAATACCCAATCGAACCATGTTACCAATGCAGTAGACACAATTTCTTCTGCTGTAAAGAAACAGGCGAATGAAATCCAATCTAGGGGGCAGACTACAGAGGAAAAATTAAAAAACATGCCGGGGACTGAAAGCAAAATAAAGCAGTCCTTAACAAAAATTGAATCATTTTTGAATAATCGATCTCAAGGAGAGAATGACCATTCGGGCACAGGTAAACCCATCACACCACTCCCGATAGATGCCATAGGTTCAGGGCTAGATCCTCTTTTACAACCCTCTCTGATAACCAACACACCGCCTGATGTAGATATTGGGATATCAAAATCCAGGGAGTTCTATAGCAGCGGGCTTATGGATCGAGCGAAGCAAGGCCAAAGTGATGGGGGTAGGTTTGCGTACCATAGAGAGTATGGAAATCAAGCATATTGGGATTCTAAGAATACGAATAATAACAATAACACCAATGGTGATAACAATACCAATGGTGATAACTATACGAATAACACAAATAACAATGCCAATAATAACAATACCAATGGTGATAACTATACCAATAACACCAATGCCAATAACACCAATGCCAATAACACCAATGCCAATAACACCAATGCCAATAACACCAATGCCAATAGCACCAATGCCAATAGCACCAATACCAATAACACCAATGCCAATAGCACGAATGCCAATAGCACCAATGCCAATAGCACGAATGCCAATAGCACCAATGCCAATAGCACGAATGCCAATAACACCAATGCCAATAATAATACCAATGGTGATAACTATACGAATAACACCAATAACAATACCAATAATAACAATAACACCAATGATAATAGTGGTGGCTTTAATATCAGTGCCAAGGTAGTTGAAGGGAGTGTGAGTGCGGATTTGGTTCGAGGCGAAGTATCTGGAACTGAACAGGTCGGTGATATGACTGTTTCTGGCAGCGCTCAAGCGGGTATCGGAGCTCAGGCAACAGCAGGGGTATCGATCAGTCAGGACGGAGTAAAGGCTGAGGCAGGTGCGTCAATAGGCGCAGATGCTTCTGCCGAAGGGTCGGTTTCCTATGGTATCGCTGAAGCTGGTGGATCCGCTTCGGCATTCGCTGGCGCAGAAGCCACAGCTGAAATATCTGCCGGAAAAGATGGAGTGAACGCTGAAGTGGGTGCTTTTGCCGGTGCTAAAGCTGATGCAGAGGTTCATGCTGATGTCGGTGGAGTTGGTGCTGGTGTGACAGGAGAGGTTTGGGCAGGCGCCGGGGCTGAAGCTGATATCAACGTCGGTTACGAAGATGGCAAGATTACAATTGGCGGAGAGTTCGGCGCAGCCGTTGGCGTGGGAGGTAAAGTTGGCGGTGAGGTCACTATTGATCCTGAAAAGGTCGTCGAAACCGCGCAGCAGATTGGTGATGCCGCAAATGATGCCGCACATCAGATTGGAGATGCCGCAAATGATGCTGCGCAGCATGTTGGTGATGCCGCACATCAGATTGGAGATGCCGCAAATGATGCTGCGCAGCATGTTGATGATGCCGCACATCAGATTGGAGATGCCGCAAATGATGCTGCACAGCATGTTGGAGATGCCGCAAGTAATGTTGCGCATCAGGTTGGTGATGTTGCAAGCAACGTGAAGGATGCGGCTGTGGATGGGCTGAAAAACTTCAATCCCTTCGGTTAACCTAAAAAATCAGTTAATCGCTCCACTCTAAATAACAAGTAAGGAGATAAGGGGCGGGACTCTGTTCTCGCCTCAAGATAGAGTTCTTCGTAGAGGTATGTGAAAAGAACACTACAGCCAGCCTTAGGCTGTCCATAGCCTAAGGCTATTGTAGTTAAATCCCATGATTTGGAATTTACCCCAGGAGGCAGATTTGAGTGCGGTTGTATCATTAAGCGCTTGCGCTTCATGTAATCGGTTATGCTCAGCTGCACCACCTTTGTAAAGGCTTCGATTCCAGCTATGACTGGATATATTCGGATGTGAAGCGTTATAGCGTCCATTTGTTAAGCGGCTAAACTGGTGCGCCTCGAAGAGTATTTTTGGTTGTCCGTTAGATAGAAATCCACTACCAGCTGCCTCAACATCAGCTACCGCCTTTATAGAGGCTACATCGACGCCTAATTGTTTGGCTGCCCTCTGCCAATCTGCGTTTGTCATTTTTTTGCTGGTACTATGACTTGTAGGGCCGTTATTACTTAAAGCAACCGAACCTTTTAAATGCTTGGTATCGACAATCACATTGGTCAGGCTGCTTTGAACCTAAAAAAATCAGTTAACCGCTCCATTCTAATAACAGGTTTCTGCTTTTGAAGAAAATAGCTTCGATGGTTATGGTTACCTACTGGGTGAATCACGCGGCAGCATGAATGGCACGTTTGTGGCGGCATATGGCGGCGTTGCAACTCCTTGGAATAGTGGGCTATTGCGCGCCGTGCATGGATGCACCCGTGTCGCGGGTACATGGATGTATAGGAGCGACCCTTGCCCTGCACCACCACAAGCGCACTCTTCATACTCTCCAACTGATCCTTTTAGGTTGAATTATTTGAGCAAAGCACTAATATAAGAGAAATCTAATATACGAATCGGAGTTCATCCATGAGGCATTTGCTGGTTACATATATCCTTGGTTTGGCGTTGCTGCCCATTTTTCCAACAGTTGAGGCGGTTGAACTTGAGACATCCGAAGTTGTTAAGCATGAGACAACTAGAGAGTTTTGGCTGGATGGGGTAGTCGAGGCGATTAACCAGACCACTCTCTCCGCACAGACCCAGGGCCAGGTTGAGGATATTCTGTTCGATGTTGATAATTACGTTGAAAAAGGCCAAGTGGTAGTCAAGCTGAAAGATACCGAACAGAAAGCGGGTTTGAATCAGGCCAAGGCTGACCAGAAAGAGGCAGCAGCCCGGTTGACGGAGGCGGAAGACAATTTTAAGCGCACGAAAGATCTATTCGGGCGTAAGCTCGCATCTCAATCTCAGCTCGATACCGCTACCGCTTCACTGAAGTCGGCGCGGGCTCGAAAAGAGTCCTCAAATGCCCGTCTGGCCCGTGCTAGCGAGCAGTTTGAGTATACCAAGATCAGAGCACCCTACAGTGGCATCGTCACACATCGGTATGTCGAGATAGGTGAGATTGCCTCTATCGGGCAGAAGTTGATGAGCGGAATATCCCTCGACCAGCTTCGGGTGACGGTTGACATGCCACAGAGTTTAATTTCAGTGATCCGTGAGCAGGGTAAAGCTAGGGTAATACTCCCTGACGGAGAGGTGATTGATGGCAATGGGCTGACGATTTTTCCATTTGCTGATCAAAGTACTGGCACCTTTAGCGTACGAGTAGATCTACCAGAGGGGGTTAAAAATCTGTTTCCTGGCATGTTCGTCAAAACTGCCTTTGTCACAGGTACTAAACAGGTATTGGTGGTACCTCATCAGGCGGTGGTCTACCGCTCTGAAGTAACCGCCGTCTATGTCCTAGGTAGTGATGGGCGGGTGCATTTCCGTCAAATCCGCGCAGGTAAGCCACAGACCGATGGCACAATGTCAGTGATTGCAGGTCTCTCTGTAGGAGAGCAGGTGGCCTTGGATCCGGTAGCCGCCACAGCACTTCTGAAACAACAGCGGGCGGAGAGTCGTGATGAGTAGACTGGGAATTTCGGGTACCGTGGCCAAGCAGTTTTTGGTCACTGAAATTACCCCATTGCTTGCTGTAGTTGGTCTGTTGCTCGGTGTTTTCGCGGTGATGGTGACGCCAAGAGAAGAGGAGCCCCAGATTAATGTCACCTTCGCTAATGTCTTTATCCCCTTTCCAGGTGCCACTGCGACCGAAATTGAGAATTTAGTAGCGACTCCAGCGGAGCAGGTGTTGTCTGAGATTGATGGCATTAAGCATGTCTACTCCACTTCACGACCGGGTATGGCTGTGCTAACTGTACAGTTCCTAGTAGGAGAGAACCGCGAGGACGCCATCGTGCGCCTCTTTAGTAAGGTTTATGCAAATCAGGATTGGCTACCTCAGGGACTCGGCGTCGGGCAACCTATCATCAAACCTAAGGGCATTGATGATGTGCCTATCGTTACTGCCACCCTATGGTCAGAAAATCCCGAGGTGGGCGCCTATGAGTTGGGACAGGTAGCGCACGCCATCGAGTCGGAGCTGAAGCGGGTGCCTGGAACACGAGACATCTACACAATCGGCAACCCTGATCGGGTGGTCCATGTGCTACTCGATCCTCAGGCGCTGGCAGGACACGGTATCGATTTGAGTGATCTGCGGGCCGCCCTGCAGGCAGGTAATCACATTAAGGACAATATCAGTGTCACGGAAGATAATCGGGAGTTATTGGTGCAGGCTGGTACCTTCCTGACTTCAGCAGAAGAGATTGGCAATCTGGTGGTCGGCGTGAGTGACGGCAAAGCGATCTACCTGCGCGATGTGGCTCAGGTGACCCATAAGCCCGATCTGCCCAAGCAATATGTCTGGATGGGAGTCGGTCCCGAAGGCGCCATTAAACAGCTTCCTGATGGGGGTAAGTTTCCCGCAGTGACGGTTGCGGTAGCGAAAAAAGCCGGCACCAATGCCGTGGAAATCGCCAAGTCGGTGATTGATCGATTCGATCAGCTGCAAGGCGTCTTCATCCCCGAGGGCGTGCACGCAACGATCACTCGTAACTATGGAGAGACCGCCGAAGCCAAAGCGAATAAACTGATTACTAAGCTCGCCTTCGCCACCCTGTCCGTGGTGCTTCTGGTGTTATTGACGATTGGTTGGCGAGAGGCGTTTATTGTGGGTGCTGCTGTGGTGGTGACCCTGGCGATCACCCTGTTCGCCTCTTGGGCCTGGGGCTTTACGCTAAACCGAGTCTCTCTGTTCGCATTGATCTTCTCCATTGGTATTCTGGTGGACGATGCCATTGTGGTGGTAGAAAATATACACCGCCACTTACAGCTGGGTTCCAAAAACTTGCTGGAGGCGATACCCAAAGCGGTAGACGAGGTAGGTGGTCCCACCATCCTGGCTACCTTTACCGTGATTGCCGCGCTGTTGCCGATGGCCTTTGTAACAGGTCTGATGGGGCCCTATATGAGTCCAATACCCATCAATGCCAGTACCGGTATGCTGATCTCCCTGGTTGTTGCCTTTGTTTTTACCCCTTGGTTGACTCATCAGGTCTTGGCAAACCAGGCGGAACATATCGCCTCCCATGTCGATAGTCAGCAGGCATCGAAGTTAAACCGCTTCTTCAGCATAGTGATGTCACCCTTTCTGCTGGGTGGGCGGGGTAACCTAATGCGCTGGGTATTACTCGGCTCGATCATGCTGTTGATTGCCGCTTCCATTTCGCTGGTTGCAACCAAATCGGTAGTATTGAAGATGCTGCCATTCGATAATAAGTCGGAGTTCCAGGTGATGCTGGATATGCCGGAAGGGACTAGCCTGGAACAGACCACCCGAGTGCTGGATGAACTGGGGGATTACCTGGGTAGTGTGGCGGAGGTAACTGACTACGAAGTCTATTCAGGCACCTCCTCGCCAATTGGTTTCAATGGCTTGGTACGCCAATACTATCTACGCAAAGGCGCCCATCTTGGTGACATCCAGGTCAATCTGGTAGACAAACATCACCGACAGCGAAAAAGTCACGAGGTCGCATTGGCAGTTCGTGCACCACTACAAACAATTGCCCGGGAGTATAATGGTAACGTTAAAGTGGTGGAGGTTCCGCCAGGGCCTCCTGTTATGTCTCCACTGGTAGCTGAAGTCTATGGCCTAAACTACGAAGGGCAGACCGAAGCGACCTGGGAGATTCGTCAGGTATTTGAAAACACCCCAGATATCATTGATGTGGATGATAGTGTCGAGTACCCCTCTGCCAAGTTTGTGGTACAGGTCGACCGGGCTAAGGCCGCACGTCTTGGTGTGGCGCAAAGTACGGTAGCTGAAGCGCTGGCGACGGTATTGGATGGCGAAGATGCCAGCTATCTGCATAGTGAGAAGCTTAAGTATGCAGTGCCGATCCGCATTGAATACTCCGAGGCAAATAAGGCCGATCTTGATCAGGTGCTTGCATTGCGGGTTCGTTCACAGAGCGGTAGTCTGGTGCCACTCTCAGAGATTGTTCAAGTTATTCCCAGGGTGCGGGAAATCTCAATCCAGCATAAGGATCTAATGCCGGTCGTCTATGTTACTGGTGATATGGCGGGGGAGACCGACAGCCCGCTGTATGGCCTGTTCGATATCTCGGAGCAGTTACAGGGAGAGGGTAATGGTGGTATCGAGCAGTGGTTTCTGCAGCAACCGGAAAATCCCTACGCCTACAGCCTGAAATGGGACGGTGAGTGGCAGATTACCTACGAAACCTTCCGGGACATGGGCATCGCCTACTCGGTCGGCTTGCTGATGATCTATCTGCTGGTTGTCGCCCAGTTCCGCTCATATTTAGTGCCCCTGGTGATTATGGCGCCCATTCCGCTAACTGTAATTGGCATCCTGCCGGGACACGCCCTGCTGGGTGCCCAATTCACCGCAACCTCAATGATTGGCATGATCGCCTTGGCAGGGATTATCGTACGCAACTCGATTCTATTGGTGGATTTCGTCAATCAACAGGTTCGCGAGGGCATGGATTTAGATAAAGCTGTTATCAATTCCGCAGCGGTGCGTGCTAAGCCTATCGCCCTTACTGCCGTGGCGGCAATGGCTGGAGGCTTTTTCATTTTGGATGACCCGATCTTCAGTGGTTTGGCCGTTTCTCTGATCTTTGGCCTGTTTGTCTCGACCGTATTAACCCTGGTTGTCATACCGGTGGTTTACTACGCAGCGATGCGAAATCGTGTGGCATTCATCAAGGCAGGTGAATGATGATTACCATATCGGATTAATAAATGTAAAGCGGTTGTAGGGGGCGGTTATGCCGCATCCTACTAAACTGCTTCTCAGCAATAGACACATTAACCTGCAACTCCTTGGAGTAGCGGGCTATTCTGCGTCGTTGCGCGCCGTGCATGGATGCACCCGTGTCGCGGGCACATGGATGTGCAGGAGCGACCCTTGCCCTGTACCACCACAAACGCACCCTTCACGCTGCCCAACTGATCTTTTTAGGTTAAACCGATAGGTAATTTTTGAATACGCGATAAAATTCGTGATTGCGTAGGATGCAGTGAGCGGTGCGAACCGCATCAATAGTGCGATGGCTCACGAACATCAATGATGCGGTTCGTACCTCACCACATCCTACATTTCATTCCTTAATGGTGGGACAGAATCCCGTAAGGTTGAAACACCCTTTACTTTAGGGGGGGCAAAACAGATCATCTTTTGATAAGAGTAATTGTATTAAATTGCCTGCCTTTATTGCATGTTTATATTATTCTAATGAAAATTGGTTGGTATATCAACATATAAATAAAACATTAACAGGTTACACTGATTATACCTCATATGAGGTTAGCGATAATTATAGTCATGATTTCCAACATATTCAGACAGTATGGTCAGATCAGCTAAAGAGAAGGGTATTTCGCTTCTATAGTCACATAAATAAAGATGATGACCGTGGATTGGATAATGGAAAAGTACGAGCTGAAATTAAAGTATATGATAAATCATACAGCTGGTTGCAAGCCAAGCTTGGCGAGAAATTCAAATATACCTGGAAGTTTAAAATACCTTCTGATTATCATGCAGGAACAAGATTTGCGCATATTTTCCAAATTAAATCGAAAGGTGGAGATGATAGTAGCCCAATATTTACACTTTCAATGCGAGTGTTAGATGGCATGGAAAAGATTTATGTCCAATATCGAGAGTGCTCTGCTTGTCCTCTTCAAAAGAATGCAATAAAAGATCTGTTAAGTTTTAAAGGGAAATGGATAGCAGCAACAACTATTTTAAGCGTAGGTGATGGCAATGATGGCGAGATTAAATTTTATTTAAAGGATTATGAAACGGGAGAAAAATTACTCACGTATCGAGATAGTAATATCGATACCTGGAGAGGATCATCATCAGATGATGAGGCATTTTTAAGGCCCAAGTGGGGCCTATATAGAAGTAAAGAGTCATCTGATAGCTGGCCTTTAGCGGATGAAACGATTGATCTAGCGAATATTATAATCAGAAAATATGAGTATTGACCTCCGCTGAATTGATTCAGCGGAGTCATAAGATCGTTAAGTGAGTTACTTTAGAGATGTACGAGAAGTCACGCTTACAAGGATTATCAGCCCAGAAGTAAATAGCCAAAAGGCGGTAGGCAACGGTATAGGACGTAGGAGGATTGGGTTTTCATCAAGATTGATATAAGTAGAGTTTTCCCCTGCGTTTGTCAGGTCCAAGCGATTGATGCTGAGCAGAGGGGGGAGATAATTTGTTGGGTTATTACCCCACCAAGTTGCCCTGTCATATAGATTGGCTGATTCATTATCAACATTGCCAAAGTATTGATCAATGCGTGCCGTCGGCGGATAGTTATCATGCATATGCTGCACTGTTTGTGATGATTCGTGAAAATTGTCATCTATGGACGTAGAGAGTGAAACATATCGATTGACACCGTTAATATCCATATCTCTTGACCCGGCATATTCGATAATAGCGGCAGGGCTGCTCATTGGCGTGAAGATTGCTATTCTGAGAAAAATCCCCATTAATGCAGTAGAACAAGTATTCATAGTAAAGCTCCATTTGCTTATAAAATGAATGTCGTTAACGTACGAGAATAATGTGGTGGGTAATTCCACGCTCTGGATGTAATGTTTATCCAGAAAAATAGTGAGTTAAAATGACTCATTAAATTGAACGTTAGGTTCTACAGTCCAGATTATTTTTAATGGTAATCTAATGGTAGTTTAGTCATCGCAGATGTATAGTTTTTCTTGGTGTTTAATTGAAAATACTCTATTGATTCTATTTTAAATGGGAATGTAGGGAGCCCCTCCGATCGCTTGCAGCCTACGAGGTACGGAAAGATATTTAGAAATACCATATAACGATAGGCTCATGCTGACACTGTTCAGTATTTTATCGTATTTAGGTGTTCCAGTACGGCTATTAAAAATGAAAGTAATCCAAACCTGAAGAGATAAAATATAAAGGTGCATTCTGGGTTCGCTAGTGTGGTGCTTCATACAAATTGACGATGATAGCGTGACGCTAAGCGGTTAGCCGCTAGGCGCGTGCCGCCGGGAATGGCTTCTCCCTTTCCAAGGCGCGCAACAAC
>JARRQF010000028.1:0-38489 GCA_037382065.1 Candidatus Thiodiazotropha sp.
CTTAGCGTCTCGCCCGAAGGGAAGCCTGCTCAGGCCAGGATACTGCGTTGCAATGCTTGAAAAGGGCGAGCCATTCCCTGCGCATTGCGCCTTCTCTCCTGGCCTGAGCAGGCTTCTATAATCGTCAATTTGTATGAAGCACCACACTAGGAATGTGCATTTAGCAAATGGGTTATCTGCCCTGTAAGCAGGCTTAAGAAACCTGCTGTCTGTTTGACATAACCCTGATTATCTGCACTGACCATCCTGCCAACTCCTGTTGTGAAGATATTCACGACCGGGGCACAGATTAGTGTATTATTTTGGCTGTTTCAAGTTAAAAAGAGTCGCTAGCGCACAGAGATCTATCGCTTAAAACGTTGCGCAGTTTAGCTATTGATATACCTGACCAATTGCTCAATAACGAATTGCTGCTCCTCAATAATCGCCTTGACTAGATCGCCAATGGAAATAATGCCGATGAGCTCCTCGTCTTTCATAACGGGTAGATGACGTATGCGTTTATCGGTCATGATGGCCATGCACTCCTCGATGCTTTGCTCGGGATTGACTACCACCAGTTGACTGCTCATGATCTCCTTAATGCTTGTCTCTTTGGAAGTGCGTCCCTTGAGTGCTATATTGCGTGCATAGTCTCGTTCAGAAAAGAGCCCAACAACCTTTCCATTTTCCATTACGATGAGCGAACCTATGCGGTGATTGGCGATTTTTTCGAGTGCCTGATAGACCGTTGCATTAGGGTCAATGGTGATGGTATCAAAGCCTTTGTTTTGTAATAGTTGATTCACAGTGGGCATGGCATCCTCTTTGATGGTTCTTTTTCTCATTAGCCAGGTTACTTCGCCTGGATCGGGTCTGTTTCATTCTTCTCAATAATAGTTCATCATCACCCTTTCGAATTCATTACTATCCGTATGGTTAAGGGGCTGCTACAAAATGAGGGCTATCTTGGTTGCTTAGAGCCTCGAAAAATTAATTCTCCAATCCTGCTGGTCTTTCAGACCTGCTTTTGTGTTGTAGATTTAGGCAGATAATCAATAATATGCACCCTTATCTACGCCTTGAATCTAAACTGATATCCTGCGTACTATCGGATAATTAATTTTTTCAGAGACCCTTAATCAGGGTAAAATCAAATCTATGCACTACAAAACTATTGAAGACTATATTGGCAACACCCCCCTGGTGAGGCTACAACGGCTTTCTGTAAAGCCCTCTAATACCTTATTGGTGAAACTGGAGGGTAATAACCCAGCAGGATCAGTTAAGGATAGGCCGGCGCTGAGCATGATTCGTTTGGCAGAAGCGCGTGGTACCATCAAACCCGGTGATACGCTGATTGAGGCGACCAGTGGGAATACGGGTATTGCATTGGCAATGGCTGCTGCGATTAAGGGTTACCGCCTGATTCTGGTTATGCCAGATAACATGAGTATCGAGCGACGGGCGGTGATGAGGGCATATGGGGCAGAGCTGATTCTAACCCCTAAGGCGGGTAGCATGGAGGCAGCTATCGATAAGGCCCGTGAGTTGCAAGCGGCAGGAGATGGTTTGATTTTGGATCAGTTTTCCAACCAGGATAATCCGCAAGCCCATATTGAGGGAACCGGGCCGGAGATCTGGCGCGATACCAAAGGGCAGGTGACTCACTTTGTTAGCGCCATGGGAACGACCGGAACGATTATGGGCACCTCAACCTACCTCAAGGCTCAGAATCCTGAGATCGAGATCATTGGGGTACAGCCGATGGAAGGCTCAAGTATCCCCGGAATACGTCGCTGGCCAGAGGAGTACCTACCAAAAATCTATGATGCTAGTCGTGTTGATCGAGTGATTGACGTATCACAACAGGATGCAGAAGAGACCACACGCCAGCTTGCTGTCCAGGAAGGGATCTTTGCCGGCATCTCATCCGGGGGCGCGGTTGCTGCGGCCCTGAAACTCTCAGAAGAAGTGGAGAACGCAGTAATCGTGGCAATTATTTGTGATCGCGGAGATCGTTATCTCTCAACCCATGTCTTTCCGGCAAGCTGACGCTAAGATTATGGGACGTAGACGCAGGCGTAAGCAGCTTCCGGTCGATCCTGTCGAAGCAGTTATCGAATCACTCACCCATGATGCCAAAGGGGTAGCGCATATCGAAGGTAAGGCAACCTTTATTCACGGCTCTCTACCCGAAGAGCGGGTGCGCTTTGTCTATTCCGGACAATGGCGTAAATATGATGAGGGGCGGGTCGTTGAGGTATTAGAGGCATCTCCTCAGCGGGTTGAACCCCTTTGCAGTAGTTTTGGCATTTGTGGTGGATGCAGTCTGCAACACCAGGATTCCGAGGCCCAGATATTATCGAAGCAGCAGTCAATGCTCGATACCTTGATGCATATTGGTCGGGTGACCCCTGAAAGTATCTTTCCTCCATTGAGGGGTAGCTCGGCTTGGGGGTATCGGCGCAAGGCTCGACTCGGGGTGCGTTTTGTCCCCAAAAAGGGAGGAACACTGGTTGGGTTTCGGGAGAGAGGTTCCTCCTATATTGCGGATATTGACCGTTGTCATATTCTCCATCCCCGGGTTGGGGCGTTATTGTCTGAGTTAAGCAGCCTGATCGATCAACTTTCGATTCGGGATCAGATACCGCAGATTGAAATGGCCATGGGTGATGAGGTTTGCATATTGATCTTTCGGTTGCTCTCCCCTCCGACGATCGAGGATCTGGCAACTCTCGAACAGTTTGCGCCTCAGCACCAAGTGGAAATATACCTCCAAGAGGGAGGGCCAGATAGTGTTAGGCCACTCAAAGGTGAGGGTGTGGTGCTGAGTTATGATCTGCCGGACTTCGATTTGACCCTGGAATTTCAACCCAGTGACTTTACTCAGGTAAATAGCGATATCAATCGGCAGATGCTTCAGCGAGCAGTGACGCTTCTGCAATTAAGTAGAGAGGACCGCGTGTTGGATCTATTTTGCGGATTGGGTAATTTCACTTTGCCACTGGCGCGGAGCGCAGGCCATGTGACCGGTGTGGAGGGGGATGCCGGATTGGTTGCCAGAGCCAGAGAAAATGCCCAAAGAAACGCGATTACCAATACCCGTTTCTTTACCGCTAATCTCTATGAAGCCTTAGATAATGAACCCTGGCTTCAGGAGTCATTCAATAAAATCCTGCTTGATCCACCACGAAGTGGTGCTCAGGAAATATTGCACTATCTGCCTAAGTTGGGTGCAGAACGGATCGTCTATGTCTCCTGCTATCCTGGAACTCTGGCGCGGGATGCCGGTATTCTGGTTGAGGAGCATGGCTACCGTTTAGTCAGTGCCGGTGTGATGGATATGTTTCCTCATACTGCTCATGTCGAATCCATAGCACTATTTGAGAAGAAAAAATAAATGGCTTTAGAAATAGAGCGTAAATATCTGGTTATAAATGATAAATGGAAGGATTCTATTATCAGAGAAGCGGTGATTAAGCAGGGTTACCTAGCCACTACTTCAAAGGCCAGCATACGCGTTCGGCTTGATGGTAATCAGGCGAATATCAATATCAAGAGCAAAACGGTCGGTATCAGCCGTCTTGAATATGAGTATCCTATCCCTGTGGAGGAGGCTCAAGAACTGCTGGAGAGTCTGGTCACTGGCGCGGTGATCGATAAAGTGCGTTACAAGATACAGTGTGGTGCGCATATTTGGGACTTGGATCTATTTCATGGAGCCAACCAGGGACTCGTGATAGCTGAAGTGGAGTTATCTCATGAAGAGGAGTGCTTTGAGATGCCAGAGTGGGCTGGTGAAGAGGTCTCCAGTGACACACGTTATTACAATGCGAGTCTAGTGAGTCACCCCTTTTGCGATTGGTAAGTCGATGAGCGGTTGGGTGAGTCGCTTTTGAATACGCTATAAAATTCGTGATTGCGTAGGATGCGGTGAGCGGTGCGAACCGCATAATGGCTTACGAACATAAATGATATGGTTCGTGCCGATCCCCGCTTTGCCACCGATGCCACATCTGAACGTATCAATAGGCTGCTTTATCAGCGTCTTATTGAGTTTGATCATCAAAGCATGCCTATTCCGGGGATTGCTGAATGGAAGCTTATTACCCCCCAACAATACCGTTTTCACCTAACATCTCAGGCAAATCGTTTTAGTCATGGTGGGGTTGTTAATGCCCATGATGTGATCGCAACCTATCGCCAAGTGCTCGATCCTACCAATGCCTCACCAAAACGGGCCAGTCTTGAATTGATTGAATCGATTGAACAGGTCGATGAATCGACCATCGATTTCCATTTGACTCGCGCTGATCCTCTCTTTCCTGCCTATCTGACCTTGGATATTCTGCCAGCCGATCTTATTGCAAAAGGGCATGATTTTGGCCGCTTTCCAGTGGGCAGTGGACCCTTTGTCCTGAAGAGTTGGTCCTCACCTGGCGAGCTGCATCTCCAGCGGCGTTCCGATCAACAGGTTTTCGAAATTTTGAGTGTCAAAAATCCTACCGTACGGGTGTTGAAATTGCTAAGAAACGAGATTGATCTGCTACAGAGTGATCTCTCCCCTGAGTTGCTGGGCTATCTTAAGCGTCAGGAGGGCGTTAAGGTCGAGCAACATCCGGGCAGTAACTACAGCTATATTGGTTTTAATCTACAAGATCCGCTCACTGGAGATCGGCGTGTTCGTCGTGCTATTGCACACGCCATCGATAGACAAGCGATCATGAAATGGGTCATGCAGGGTGCGGCTCGTCAGGCGGAGTCGCTCTTTCCTGCGGAACACTGGGCGGCGACCGGTGCCTTGAAACCCTATTCCTACAATCCGCTATTGGCCAAGCAGCTTATTTCTGAAATGGGCTATACGCCAGACAGACCGCTTCGGCTGGTCTATAAAACTTCAAGTGATCCCTTTCGGATTCGTCTTGCTACGATCATCCAAAGTCAGCTTAATGCGGTTGGGATTGAGGTCGATCTGCGCAGCTATGACTGGGGCACCTTCTTTGGCGATATCAAACAAGGCAACTTTCAGCTCTATAGCCTGAACTGGGTTGGCATTCGAACACCCGATATCTACCGGGATATCTTTGCTAGCGATTCCCTGCCTCCCAAAGGCGCTAACCGAGGACGTTACGCCAGCAATCAGGTCGATGAACTATTGCACCAAGCCGAACAGGCTACTGAGCTGTCGCGTCAGGCGGCACTCTATCAGCAGATTGAGCAGCAGATACATCATGACTTACCCTATATACCGCTTTGGTATGAGGATCAGATATCAGCTCAGGGTAGCCGCATCAGTGGTTATCGCCTGACCCCGGATGGAAGTTACGATGGACTTGCGCAAGTGAGTCTGGTCGATGCAAGGGAGGGGGCAAATGTCCGATAAGCAACTGCGGGTTGAACTCGCAAAACAACAGTTGATCTGCTTGATGGCCGGATTGGAGGTAGCTCGTTATTCGGTTTCATCAGGAAAAAATGGCGCGGGTGAGCTTTGTAATACCGGTTGCACGCCTCGTGGCAGGCATCGTGTGCGGATAAAAATCGGTGCAGGCTGCCCTGAGAATACAGTTTTCGTGGGACGTCGTCCCACCGGCGAATGCTACAGCGAAAGCCTCGCTAAACGAGAGCCGCAACGGGATTGGGTATTAAGCCGAATTATCTGGCTTACCGGACTTGAATCGGGTCTTAATCGGGGAGGGAGGGTGGATACCCTGCGCCGCTATATCTATATTCATGGAACTCCCGATTCTGAACCGATGGGAGTACCCCGTTCACATGGATGCATTCGAATGCGAAACCGGGATTTAATCGAGCTTTTTGATTGGGTGGAGAGAGGTAGCCTGGTGGAGATTATGGCTTGATGGCTCGCTTCCTGATGTCACGCCTGCTCAGCGCCTTAATGGTAATGGTAGGTGTGGCCTGCCTGGTCTTTCTATTGATCCACTTGGTGCCAGGTGATCCGGTTGATGTGATGTTGGGTGAATCTGCCCGCCCCGCAGATCGTGAGGCACTACGCATCAGTCTTGGTCTTGACCAGCCTTTAATAAAACAGTTAAGTGACTATTTTATCGGTATTTTGCAGCTTGATCTGGGGCGTTCGCTATACGCCAGGCAGGCGGTGAGTCAATTGCTGGCGGAACGTATACCGGCAACCTTAGAGCTGGCATTTGCGGCACTCCTCTGCGCACTTCTGATGGCTATTCCATTGGGTATCCTGGCGGCAGTAAAAAGGGGTAAAGCATGGGATTGGGGAGCGATGGGGTTCTCCATGCTGGGCGTCTCAATTCCCAACTTCTGGTTAGGGCCTATGCTAATTCTCTGCTTCTCTCTTTGGCTTGGCTGGACGCCCGTCAGCGGACGGGGTGGTCTGGCCAGTTTAATCTTGCCCGCCATTACCCTGGGCACCGCATTTGCTGCAATCCTAGCTCGCATGGTTCGTAGCAGTCTGCTGGAGGTATTGGGTGAAGACTATGTGAGAACGGCCCGTGCCAAAGGGCTTAGTGAAATGCAGGTAATCTGGCGCCATGCAATGCGTAATGCCTGGCTGCCCGTGGTGACGCTGCTTGGATTGCAGCTCGGAGCTTTATTGGGAGGGGCGGTGGTCACAGAAGTGATTTTTGATTGGCCGGGAATCGGTTCCTTAATGATTGAATCGATACAACGGCGTGACTATCCCGTCGTGCAGGGCTGTGTGCTGTTTATCAGTCTTGCCTATGTTCTGGTGAATACCTTAACAGATCTGGCTTATGGGGTTATCGATCCCCGCATACGGCTTGGTGGTTGAGGGTGATCCTAGGATGATAAAGCGTTGGTTACCCATTATGCTGATTCTCTTCTGGGCATTGGCGGCCATAACAGCTAGTTGGTTTAGTGAGCAGGCCAACCAGATTAATTTGGAACGAATTCTTCAGGGGCCCGATTTTAATGGGGTGTTGGGCTATGATGATCTGGGGCGACCTATTCTGCTGCGTCTCTGGGCTGCTGCCCGAGTCTCGTTTCTGGTCTCCTTTGGTGTCGTTTTCCTTTCATTGCTATTTGGTACAACAGTCGGGCTGGTTGCTGGATACCTTGGCGGTTGGTTTGATCTACTAATGGTTCGGATTATGGATCTCTTTCTCGCTTTTCCTGGCATCCTATTGGCAATCGCCCTTGCCGGTGTGATGGGGCCGGGAATCGATAATCTGATCATTGCTCTCTCTGTGGTGGGGTGGGTGGGGTATGCACGACTTACCCGTGGACAGGTGCTATCTCTTAAACATCGTGACCATGTTACCGCTGCCATTGCACTGGGTTGTCCTATTCACACTATCCTCAGTCGCCATCTCTTGCCCCTGTTACTGGCACCGTTGATTGTGGAGGCTACCTTCGGTATGGCTGGGATGGTGATTGCTGAGGCGGGGCTCTCATTCCTTGGTCTGGGTATGCAACCGCCTGATGCGTCTTGGGGAAGTATGATCAGAGATGGTGCCAGCTATATGTTAATGGCACCCCATATGGTATTGGCACCAGGTTTAACCATTATGCTGGTGGTGCTAGCGCTTAATCTGCTTGGTGACCGGCTGCGCGATTGGCTCGATCACCGGCCGCTCTGAGAACGAAGCGGCTATTGAACAAAAAAGGTGGTAAAGAAAAGTGACTCAACATCATCCTTACCGCTTAGCTCCTTAAGCAACTTTTTGATATCTGATAAAGCCTTTTTACGTAAAGCTTCTTTACCATCCGATGTTTTTAATTCAGCGCCGTTTTGCTCGCTTAATAATAATAGCAGTGTGTGGCGTATTGCCGGTCCGTGGAGGTTCAGCACATCAAGAAATGTCTCATCATGGGTCATTAGCTGAATATCGCAGCGTATGTATTTTCCTTTGCTTGCGAGGTTAGCAATAAGAGAGGGTTTAATTTGATAATAACTAATCGTAATGGGGGCTTTTTCCTCTTCTTCCGCCACATCCTTCTCATCTTTTGCCCATAATAGGGGCTGGCTAACTAATAAAAAAATGGTAAAAAGCAGTAGAATTAAACGCATGACTGGAGTCCATATTTTTACTTCACTTATGTTTGCGGCATACTGCATGAAATATTAACTATGGAAAATTAATGCATATCAATTCGATGAGATCTTTGCCTGATACTATTTTTCGTGTAGGTCACCGATGACGGGGGGTGAAGAATGAGTCTTGGACCCGTTATGCTCGATCTGGTTGGGACAGAGATAACCCAGGATGAAAGGGCGTTGCTCAATCATCCAGCCGTTGGTGGTGTTATTCTATTTACCCGTAATTACACTTCAGTTGAACAGCTAAGTCATCTCTGCTCTGAGATACATCAGATCAGGAACCCCCACTTATTGATTGCAGTCGATCATGAAGGGGGACGAGTGCAGCGTTTCCGAAAGGGGTTCTCTCAACTTCCTCCCGCCGCTTGGTATGGCGAACAGTATCAGAAGCATCCTGAACAAGGTTTAAAACTGGCAGAGCAGGGTGGCTGGTTGATGGCCTCCGAACTGCGAGCCTGCCATGTTGATTTTAGTTTCGCACCCGTATTGGACCTGGGGCTGGGGGTTAGTGAAGTGATTGGTGACCGTGCTTTTTCAAAGCGTCCTGATGTGGTTGCTCGCCTTGCAAAGGCATGGATGCAGGGTTGTCATAGTGCTGGAATGGCGGTGGTGGGTAAGCACTTTCCTGGTCATGGTGGTGTTGCTGCCGACTCTCATCTGGCCTTGCCTGTCGATCAACGGCGTTTTGAAGATCTGGAGATGGAAGACCTTCGTCCATTTGAACAGATGATCCATGCTGGGATGGAGGCGATCATGCCCGCGCATGTGATCTATGAGCAGATTGATAACAATCTGGCTGGCTTTTCCTCATTTTGGCTAAAAAATGTGTTACGCCGTCAACTCGAATTTCAAGGTGTGATTTTTAGTGATGATCTCAACATGGCAGCAGCTCGTGAAGCGGGTGATTATGGTGATCGGGCTATGGCGGCACTTAAGGCGGGTTGCGATATGGTGCTGGTATGTAACAATCGTCCTGCGACCTTACAAGTATTGGATAGGCTGAAAGCGTATAATGATCCAGCTGCCCATGTGCGGTTAGTAAGGATGCATGGCCGAAAAGAGATATCCCTACAGCAGGTTCATCTTGATCCACGCTGGAAACAAGCAATTCATCATCTTTCGGTTCAACGAGCTGAAGCCAATCTCGATTTGGATTTTGATTGAAATTAATAAAGGATAAAGCCAATGAGCATTACCCCGCAACAGGCTGCTAAGGTATTAGCAGAGGCCGATCAACTCTATTCCAAGGCAGATGTTGAACAAGTACTGGATCGCCTGGCAATGGAGATAACCGGTAAATTGTCAGGAAAAGATCCATTAGTGCTGTGTGTTTTAAACGGCGCTTTGATACCCACTGGTCATCTTCTGACACGCTTGAATTTTACTTTGCGCCACGACTATATTCACGCTACTCGCTATCGGGGAGGAACCTCGGGTGCTGAGTTGGAATGGATAGGACGACCCAGCACGACCTTAAAAGATGAAATCGTTCTGGTCATCGATGATATCCTCGATCAAGGGGTTACATTGTCAGCAATTGTCGACGCCTGTAAAGAGGCAGGTGCAAAAGCCGTCTATAGTGCGGTATTGGTTGAAAAACGACATGATAAAGGTAATGGCTTTAAAGCCGATTTTATTGGCTTAATGGTAGAAGACCGCTATGTCTTTGGTTATGGCATGGACTATATGGGTTACCACCGAAATGCATCAGGTATATTTGCAGTCGCCGAAAATTAGTAATGTCGTATATTTATCGTCACTAATAATTAGTATTATCCCTAATAATTCTTCCTCTAACGCAAGGGTATTCCCGAGCTTTATTTCCTAGAAAAACGCTAGATATATTAAGTACCTATTGCCATTCTTTGTAAAATGGTCCAAGCTTGTATCTAGTGTAGTGTCCTATATAAACCATACATTTAGACGAGGCCTATCATGAAATTGAGCTTAAATCCCTTGCCTCGCCCTGCGGGAAGCCACTCAAGCCACAATTGCGGTGTTGCAGCCCTTGGAAAGGGAACGGCCATTCCCGGCGGGCTGCGCCTTGCACTTGCGGCTTGAGTGGCTTTCTAAATGCACGCTTTATATAGGGCACTACACTAGCATTGATGAGCCAGGCAGAGATCAGGTGGATCAATGCAAATATATTGAAAGTTCTCTTGACTCCTACTGAATAATAGGGAGCAAGTTCATATCTAATGGAGGGTAGAGTGTGAGTACATTAGAAAGTTTAAGAGGCAGTCATACTGATATGCAGGATATTATCAGTGACCTGAGAGTAATGATGACAAGTGAGCAGTTAAATGTGCGTCCAAATGCAATGACAGCACATAAGCTGATTTGTGATTTGGCAGAAAAAATGAAGAAACATATGTCAGAACAGGACAGAGATATCTATCCTGATCTATTGACCCATCAGGACCCAAAATTAAAATCTATGGCTTGGGGATTTCTGAATGGGCAAAAACCAATGAGAAAGCAGTTTGAGGATTACCGTAGCAGATGGTTAAAGAACTGCGATTTCAACTTTACAGAAGACTTCATTGCTGACACTTTTGAGATTTTCGACATGATCGAAGACCGAATTCAGCGTGAAGAGATGATCCTGATCCCAACCTTAGAAAAATCAGGGGTATTTGCCCAGGCCATATACAAAATCAGGATTGCTTGAGGAGAAGAATAGCGGGGGCCCCCCAAGCCCCCTTTATTATGCTCCGCCTATTATTAGCAGATTGAGTGTATGAGGTTCCTGATATTCTCATCAACTGGTGGCAATAGAAAATAGAGTAGTGCATCATCCCCCAAGAAACTCTAAGATATCCATCCGAATATCTGAATTCGACATTTTTCATATTTCACAACTACCTGTTAGGAGGTATTTAAATGGGCGTACTGGTTGGCCGTGAGGCACCTGATTTTACCGCAGCTGCTGTGCTTGGTGATGGATCTATCGTTGATGACTTCAATTTTAGCAAGACAATAAATGGCAAATATGCGGTACTCTTTTTCTATCCATTGGATTTTACTTTTGTTTGCCCTTCCGAGTTGATTGCATTTGATCATCGACTTAATGAATTCAAAAAACGACAAGTAGAGGTGATTGGTTGTTCAATTGATTCCCATTTTACCCATAATGCCTGGCGCAATACTGCTGTGAATGACGGTGGTATAGGTCCGGTAGGTTATCCGCTTGTGGCTGATTTGAATCACGCCATCTGTAAAGCCTATGATGTGGAAACACCTGATGGAAATGTGGCATTTCGCGGCTCATTTTTGATTGATAAAGCGGGTGTTATTCGTCATCAGGTTGTTAATGATCTACCTTTAGGCAGAAATATAGACGAGATGTTGCGTATGGTTGATGCACTGCAATTTAATGAAGAGCATGGTGAAGTTTGCCCTGCTGGCTGGAAAGCAGGTGAAGCCGGTATGCAGGGTACCCCGCAGGGTGTTGCAAGCTATCTGGCGAATAATGCCGATAATCTCTAATCTTTCATAACCCTGTCCAGGCTGGCATTCTGCCAGCCTGGTGTAGTGTCTCGCTTTGATCGTGCATTGATATGAGACATGTTCCTAAACAGAAGCTGTTAACCGTAGTCCCACAAGCAGAATAGAAACCATGACAAAATTAGCTATTATTGGAGGCACTGGACTGAATAAACTTCCAGATCTTCAAATTACCCATCGAGAGGTCTGTCATACCCCCTATGGCGAGCCTTCCGCAGCTTTAACTTATGGTCGTATAGCTGATACTGAGGTTGTTTTTCTGCCGAGACATGGTGCGTCTCATACCGTACCTCCCCATCGGGTTAACTACCGAGCGAATCTTTGGGCTTTGCATCACCTTAAGATTGATCGTGTGATAGCAGTTGCCGCTGTAGGGGGTATTACATCTGAGATGGCCCCCGGCATCGTTGTCGTGCCTGATCAGATTATTGACTATACCTTTGGTCGGGATCACACCATTTATGAAACGGACTTACAGCATGTTACACACATTGACTTCACCTATCCTTACTGCCCGGAACTTCGCCAACTTTTGATTTCGGCTGCTCAGCAAAGCGGAGTGAAATGCATCTCTGAAGGGACATACGGTGCAACTCAGGGGCCACGTTTAGAGACGGCGGCGGAAGTAGTGCGAATGGAGCGGGATGGGTGTGATATCGTTGGAATGACGGGAATGCCAGAGGCGGCATTGGCAAGAGAATTTGGCCTATGCTATGCCTCCTGCTCTGTTGTGTCGAACTGGGCAGCAGGTAAACTGGATAGACCAATTGAAATGAAAGAGATTGAACAGAATCTCCATCAAGGAATGGAGCAGGTTAAATTGCTGCTAACGGCCCTGCTGCGGCAGTAAGCATGCTATACCATTTGTTGCGTGGTGGTTGTGTAATAAAAACAATGGATTAGTTGTTTTTTTATAACTATTTCTGGTTTTATCATGGTGTTTTGGGGTAGACTGTGATAAGAGAGTTGCTGATCGCTGTTAAGAGAACTGGAGTCAAATTTCAAACTGATTGTAAAAGTCGCAAAGGGGAGTGGAGATGGCTGATGAGACCAACAACACAGATGAAAAGGCTGAAAATCAATCGGGGAGTGGTGGCGCTGCAGAAAAGAAGGTGGCAAAAAAGAGAGTAGCCAAGAAAAAATCCGCAACCAAGAAAAAAGCAGTGACATCAAAAAAGATCGAGGCCAAGAAAAAAAGCACAATAACAGAGGCAAAGTCAGGAACGCCCACCCAGGTAGCCGCTAAGGTTGACGAGGCGGAGTCAAAAGCAGCATCGTCGAATGTTGCCATCCAAACAAAATTAGAAAATAAACCAGCGGAGAAACCACCTATGTCGACTGACTCAAAAAGCTCAAATGGCTTTTGGATTAAAGTAACCTTTTGGCTTATAGTTATTATTCTTGGATTTATGTATATTCGCTCACTTGCAAAAACCCCAGTCGTAAAAGCTTCGGCCATCGCTCATGATACCAATCAGGCTGAAGTTAGCACTATGTCAGATCACTCTTCGGCTGCTGCTGTCGAAAAGCCGGTTGTGTCTGCTGAGTCAAGCACATCTGACACATCAGGGTATAAGATCTCTTTTACAACCGAAGAGAAGGAGAAACCTCAAACTGAAGCTATCCAACCTAAAACGACAGAGACGAGCGAAGAGGTAGTAGAAGAGGTGGAACTACAAAGTGGCCTTACCTCTGATTCAAGTATTACTTCGACGCCCGTGACAGTTATTAAAACAACTGAGCGCAGCGCTAAGTCCACTCAAAGCCAAGCTCCTGAGCGAGCAATCAACATAGTGAATCAGTGACAAAGATACTCAAGGAGTTTGATGCTCTCCGCGAAGCGGCACAAGCAGAGAGGGATGCCACGCAGAAACGCATACAGGCGGAAAGGGATCTGCATGAAGCCATGATGGCGCCAGGAGTAGCACCTGCTTACCGTGGTGCCCCAGGTTACTCACCCTATAGATATTATGGGCCTGGACCATATCCTCAGAATTATTACCGGTGAATAGGTCGTTTGACGGATAAAAACGGGCGTTTAGCGCCTGTGGGTAGGTGACAGTATTAGGACACCACACTAGCTCTCCGTCAATATCCCAGGCGTCACTTCTTGGGCAATCGAAAGTAAGCTTTGTTGGAGTGGGTCGGACATGTTTCGGATGTCCTCAATGTTAATGATCTCCTCAAACGACGGAATGCCAGAAATCTCGGTATTCTGAATAATGACATCGTCTGATGGAAGCAGGGTTGAAACCGGGCAGGAGATCATCAGGATTGGAAGCTCGCCTAAACCATCCAAATGGGTTGTCTCCAGTTGAAAGCGCAAATCATTCAGGATACTCATCAGACCAGGCCGCTTTTCGACTACAAGATTCAAGGTAAGGCATTGCAAGAGCGCATGAGATAGCTCCTCTCTGACTTGATTTCGATTGCCCTGGAGCAGTTCAAGTAACTTTTTTGGGGTAATCCCCGGATACGAGACCACCCATTTCAAAGGTGAGGTTACCGTTAGTTCGGCCAACTTACCATGATTACTAGCAGTGTAGGAATATTCGACAGGAGTCAAAGCCGGGGTGGCTGCAAATACATCAAGTGGTGAAGAGAGCTCCATATCCAATGAGAAGGGCTGCTGTCTCATGATAGCCTGAAAGTGGTTTTTAAGTTCCTGATAGTTCTTTTCAGCCCCTTTTATCGGAGACTTTGAGCCTCCACGTATATGCTCTCCAAGTATTGGTATGGGTGAGAAAAGTGGTGCCAGTGCCAATAAATAGTTTTTAAGTTGAGTCTCTATCTTTTCAGAGACGGCTTGGGTGAGCTTACGCAACTCAATGAGTCTGGGGATATCGAAGGAATCGTTCATGATCCTAGAATTCTTGTTGCATTACTGGGTTGAGCCAATGGGTGAGGATAAATTTCATAAATTGATCCTGCATTTCAATATCTTAGGTCAACTATTAATAGAAAGCTAATCAAAGAAGTGAGTTGTGTCAATAACTTTCCTGATAGTGATGTAAGCTGCGCTTACGCTATTTTATATTCCCCTCACCCTGGCCCTCACCCGCAAAGGAGGGTGTTGTAAAAGCATGCAGCGAATATTTGCAAAAATTGTAGGATGTGGTGAGGCACGAACCGCATCAATAGTGGGGTGGCTCACGAACATCAAAGCTTTAACTAAGTATGCACAGTGGGGTGGCTCACGAACATCAAAGCTTTAACTAAGTATGCACATGCCAAGAGACAAGAGAATCTAGCTTCGTGCGTCCCTTCTCCCTCCCAGGAGAAGGACAGGATGAGGGGATAGAAAACCATGATGCGGTTCGTACCTCACCACATCCTACATCTCATCCCTTAATGGTGGGGCAGGGCTCCACCATTAAGGGCTAAAACGTGTAAGAACTTGCGCTCTTTTTCAGCCTACCCATTGCCTGATATCTATTCCATTTAACAACTCATAAAGTACCCTAGCAATGCTTTAACTAAGTATGCACATGCCAAGAGACAAGAGAATCTAGCTTCGTGCGTCCCTTCTCCCTCCCGGGAGAAGGACAGGATGAGGGGATAGAAAACCATGATGCGGTTCGTACCTCACCACATCCTACATTTCATCCTTTAATGGTGGGAGAGAGCCCCACCCTATGACTTTTGTGACACCCTCCATAGGACTTTGAATAGTGGTATTCCAATATTATGTTGGTGACCTATTCTGGGTCGATTTTGCCTCTATCAGAATCAGAGTGACATTATCTCTGGCTCCTCGCTGCATAGTTAGATTAAATAGCTGTTGTATGGCTTCCTGGAAGCTGTATTGCCCAAGTATTTCCGCAATTTCGGTATCGCTGACCTCTTTATTGAGCCCATCACTACAGAGTAGAAAATGGTCGCCATCGCAGGGTTCGATAATCTCACTATCCAACTCCAGCACTTCACAGGCGCCTACGGCTCGGGTGATGTAGTTGGCGATAGGGGATTGCTCTGCCTGTTCGGAGGTTAGCAAACCTTGTTCGATCAGTTCTTCGATCTGGCTATGGTCTCTGCTGAGCTGCTTTAGCTCGCCTCGTCGATAGAGATAGATACGGCTGTCACCAGCCCATTGGTAGATGCAGTAGCCATCATAGGTGAGCAGGGTGACAACCGTTGAACCGATAATCTCTGCGCCGCGACGTTGGGACTCATTAAGCAGTTTTTGGTTGACCTGTTGAAGACGCGCCTCCACATCATGGGCAAGGTGGGCAAGTGTGTTACCAGGGTTGGTTGATTTTAGATCATTAACAATCATTCCCGAGGCTAGGTCGCCAGCGGCATGACCTCCCATACCATCTGCAACGACCCAGATGCCAAGGTCGGCACGGTCGAGGCAGGCATCTTCATTAATGGTGCGGACCTTGCCCTTATCGGTCAGGTGAGCAGATACCCAGTTGAAACTATTTTGGCTCATTGAGGCTCAGATGTTTCTGATGGTGAGAATCCCATGCTATAGGCACCTGTATCAATTTCATCCCAGCCATGTTGTATCCAGGCGCCATCGATTAAAGCACTCGCACCTTTGATCTGTGGTAAACCCTGGCAGATTAATAGTGAGGGGGAGATACGCTCTGACCCATGTGTCCACCAGATACTGTAGGCAAATAGAAGCTTTTTCATTAGGTGAGGTAGAAATAGAGGATAGAGCCCCCTTAGCGATGACTGCTCTTCCAGATGAGCATGCCAGGCATTGTTTAATGGTGTGGCTGGGCGTTCTGTTTCAACCAGCTCTTGATGCTTGGCGCTTGGTGAGTTGAGGGCAAACAGTTGTTGCTCTAAAGCCTCCATTTGAAAATTATCTTCCAAGCAGGAGAGAGCAAGGCTCTCCATTTGTGTAAACCAGGCTTCTGACTCTTCCATAAAAAGAAATAGATTGAACTTAGGATCGAGTTTGGCAGCCAGGGTGAAGGGGTAGTAGCGCCCAACACGGTCGACACTCGGCATGAGAATGCCCGCCCAGCCCTGCTCTCCACAGATCCCAGGTGATAGTGCAAAACGCCATAATGGACTGGTTAGGTAATTCTCCAACCAAAAGTCTCCCAACTGTTCACGGCTATTGGCGATGGCTTCTTGCATCCAGATCTCCCAAGGAGCGATGAAACTGCGCGGTAGCCTTCGGGTGACGAAATCACCCAGAGAAGGAATCTTGCCATAGAGGCCTGGAAAATCTGGGTTTAAAGTCTGTTCGGACACTTGAAATCTACCAATTCTTGAAGCTGGAAGGGATTGAGTGCGCCGCTGGAACGCAATGAAAAACGAGATTTTCGCCCACCCACATCAAACGCTATATTGATGGTTTCGGGGGAATCAGTGGGCGTGACCTTGGCCTGATCAATGATTCGGAACCAGCCCCAGGGGCCATCTTCGGTGAGACCTGAAGGTTTTGTACCAGCTGGGGGAGCAAGCAGAATCTTGGTATCACTAATACCTGAATCGTCAGGCCAGGTTAGGCGGCTCCAACGAGTGGGGCCATGGTTATACCTGACCCGTTGCTGATTCAGTAATAGGGTGATTTGGGTAATGGTGGTATCCATGCTCAGTGGCTTGATTTCAAAGTTAATCTTCGGCTGTTGGCCGCTACCACTGAAAAAGGCGTCACGAATTACCGCCGCCCGTTGAAACTGGCGCAAGGTGCTGGAGGGTATGCCTAATGTGCGATTGCCCGCCGCATTCCATCGCCAGACTCGGTGTGAGGTGTCTACAAAGTTCTGTAGATAGCTATTGAAGAAATTATCCATCATGCCACCAGGACCGAAAAATCGCCCGAAGTCACTAATGGTCACCTCCCGAGTTCCGTTTCGGTTAAGGGGATAACGTCCTGTTAGACTGCGTTGACAGAAGGGCTGGAGCTGTGTGCTCCAGATAGAATTTAAATGGCTTCTGACGCCTGATACCGTGAGGTTGGAACTGCCATCCGCCAGGGTATTGAGCATTGAGGCCAGAGGACCTGGTTGGCGTTTCGCTTCCAATTTAAGGCGACTGATCACGCCTCCCCCGGCCGATGGATCTCTGGCCGAGTTAAAGGCTTGGCTTGATTGGTTTCCTGCCGATGCAATGGCATTCATGTGAGCATACAGCTCATTTAACATCTCCATGGTTCGCTCTAGGGGGGGCTGTTCACCCTCTTTTGCACTAATCATTCTATTTAGGTTGGCAAAATGTTGGTCCACCGGGGTCGTTAACAGACTGCTTGCCGATACCTTTTTAGCCTCATCCGGCGCGACTTGGAGTATCGAGGCGAGTCGGCGGGTAATACCCGAGCTCTCTTCCTCCGCCAATTCGGCGGCCTTTTGTGCACCACCAGGCAGGCGTGACAGAGTGGTTTGCTCTTGTATCAAGGTCAGATAGCGGCGCAGTGGGGAGGTTGGGCCTGAGAGGATATTTAGTAGCTCCACAGCTTGGTTTATACTATTGAAGGGCTTAATGCGGATATCGGCCAGTTGCTGCTCCCAGATATGTATGTACTCTTCATAGTAGATCTCTTTAACCCGGCTGCTGAGTTTCGCCAAGTCAGTTTTGCCAATGAGTTTCTCCAGGTCGGGTCCAAGAATCCATTTCTCATCAAGAAGTTTATTGGCAATCGAGAGATGTTCCTTCAGAAATAGTTTGTGATAACCCTCATAGGTAAAGAGGGCGGGAATCGCTTTATCCAGTGGCTCTCCCGAACGGCGGCTGAAGACCAGCTCTGCGTCGGCTCCGATTGCCTGGGTAAGGCGTATCGGTGGCAGTGATCCCTTTTGTGTGGTGCGCTTCATACGGTTATAGACACGTTCTGCCAGAGGTACGCGTAATAGATTGCTACGTACCCGGCTGATCAGTGCCTCGTCAAGCGGCAGTGTAGGTGCCATCGGCATCTGTTCCAATAAGGCATCGAGATGGCGGGTAAGGGCTTGCCGCGCCTGAGCGTTCTCTGCGCTTGGCAGATTCAATTGCCATTGCAACAGTAGCCAAGCCTTGATCGTTTCGCTATCAAAGTGCTCTCTGTCATCGAACATTAGGTAGACTTTGAGTGCCTCATAGAGGTAATCGGGATTGTTTCCCGGTTGCTTGAGCTGATCTTCCAGGCTAAGAATGATGCGCGGTAGGAATAGGTTTTTCAGGCTGTTATGGTAGGCGGTGATGGCTTCGCTACCGAGTTTATCACCTTGATAAAGCCCCAGACTCATCAGCCAGGGAGTAGTAGCCTCCTGGTCGGCATAGCCACTCGGTATCTCTCTTACAGAATCCAGGGCAGGGAGTAGATTAATGAGCGTCAGGTCATCAGGAGCAATGGCATTTACCTTCTCATCGGCGGCGTTAGCCTCTACTGCCACCTGATTGATAAAACTTTGATTACGGCTATAACTGGTAAACCAGGCTAAGCCAGCAAGAATGGCCAGCGAGATAGCGCCGCCATAGGCGATACGCTGAAGCCAGGCACGCTGCTTCTCAACTCGTGTATTAAGACCAGCCAAGTGGGCCTCGGCAAAAATCAGATCCTTGAATAGACGGTTAATGAAAAAACTGCGACCGGAGCCGGAGAAGGCTGGAGCGATTTGACGATTGAGTCCAAACTCCTGAGCCATTGAGCCGAGCAGGCGATCAATCGGGGTTCCCTCTTGGGTGCCACTGGTGAAGTAGACGCCCCGCACCATGGGAGTTTCTTGAAAACGGTTGGCGTTGAATGCCTCATTGAGAAAAGAGTCGGCAGCCTCGCGGAGGGCGCTAAACTGTTGTGGAAAGGAGTAGATAAGAATTCTGCGCTTGGCATCACGTTCCTGTTCAAGACGGTCTAACAGACGTGCATCGATGCGCTGTTCCAGGGCTTTGAACTCCTCTTGGAAATGGCTAATACCCGCATCCTGATCGGCTTTGTCAGTGAGCGGAAAGGTCACTCCCCAAACCTGACCACGTTCATCACGTCCCAGATTTTCAAAGAACTCATTAAAGCCGGCCAATAGGTCGCATTTGGTAAACAGCACATAGACTGGAAAGCGAATGCCAAAGTGATCGATTAACTCTTTGACGCGCATCCGAATCGCTTTGGCGTGGTTAATACGCTCCAGCTCGGTCTGCTGTAGGATATCTTCGATACTAATCGCGACCAGTGCACCATTGATGGGTCTGCGTTTACGCTGTTTTTTCAATAGGTCGAGAAATCCCATCCAGGCAGCACGGTCGACCTCCTCATAGCTATCCTGAGTGGTATAGCGTCCTGCCGTATCAAGCAGCACCGCATCGTCGGTAAACCACCAGTCGCAGTTGCGGGTGCCGCCGATACCCGCAATGGCGTTATTGCCCAGCTTATCGGCAAGCGGGAAGTGCAGGCCTGAATTGAGCAGGGCGGTGGTTTTACCACTGCCTGGTGGTCCTATGAACATATACCAGGGGAGTTGATAGAGGTATTGGCTGCTCTGCTTTCCGCCGATTTTTGATTCCTTAAGTATCTGAATCGCTTCATTAAGGCGCTGGCTGAGAATTTGAACCTCTTCAGCCGACTCATGGGATCTACTTGGAGATTGCCCCTTTTGTCCGACCACACTATCAAGCATCTGTTCAGATAATCACTGAGATCGCAATCAATCCCAGGATGGCGATAAACCAGCGGTTTTTTATGATTCTTAAGATTGCCTGCATGCTGTACGTGAATACCTATTGTTTAACCTAGAAAATTCATTAATTGGTTCAACATTTCATTACCTTACGTCAGATATTAGCGATTAACTGCGGAGTCTCGGTTTCATCAGAGTAATCTCCACACGTCGATTGCGTGCACGCCCCTCCTTGGTGTCATTGGATGCAATAGGTTCTGTTGAACCGCGCCCTTCGCTTTGAATTCTTGCTGGTTGGGAGAGATCAGAGGCTAGAAGTTTTGCCAC
Source organism: Candidatus Thiodiazotropha sp. (assembly GCA_037382065.1). GTDB lineage: Bacteria > Pseudomonadota > Gammaproteobacteria > Chromatiales > Chromatiaceae > Thiodiazotropha. Next base: position 20,419 of record JARRQF010000028.1, read on the forward strand.
CGACTCGGCACGCCCCTTTGAGAGGTGCCAGTTAGAGGGGTAGCGCAGGCTGCGGATTGGAATATTGTCGGTGTGTCCGGTTACCAGGATCTTGCCGTCTAGTTGCTCCATCGCTGCAGCGATTTTGGCTAGCAGTGGTAGATAGAGGCTATTGACGGCCACACTGCCAGATTTGAACAGACCATCACCAGCAATTCTAACGCTACCGTGGATAGCGTCCTCTTCGACACTGATTTTTCCCTGGGCAATTTCATTTGCAAGAAGGGTGCGTAAGGTGAGTTTCTGCACAGGAGCAGGGAGTGGTTTACGCTCCACTACGGTCTTTACATGACGTGCGATATTGTGCAGTTTGGCATGCACCGGATCGGATTTTACATTAAGGCTTAAGTTAAAGGCGAAGTAGATGAGCAGCAGCACGACACTAGAGACCGCTAAGACCACCCACAGGGGAACATATTGGACCAAAATATTCTGTTTCTGGTGGATACCCTTCCAATTTCCAGCAAGATCGCGTTCGTACTCTTCATGATGATTGCGAATGGTGTGATAGAGATTATCGCGCAGGGTTTGAAGCTGGGCATAGCCATCGGGAAGTGGCCGGTAGCGTCCTTCGAAACCGAAGGAGAGGCAGATATACATTAATTCCAGCAACTCAATGTTATTGGCTGGATTCTGCAATAATTTTTGCAATAGCTGGAAAAATTTTTCGCCACCTGAAGCTTCTTTATGGAGCGTTACCAGGAGGCTTTGATCCCGCCAAACGCTTTGATTTCCCCAGGGAGTTGAGAGCACTGTTTCATCGATTGCAGTACATAAAACATAACGTGCCCAGAAAACGGTTTCTTGCTCTACACCCAAATCCTGAGCCTTGCGTTCGAAGAGTCGAATCCGTTCAATGATGGTGTTTTTCAGCGTCGCTGGGTCGGGGTGAGACGGCGTGTCGCGCAATCTTCCCAGTATAGAGAGTAGGGCAGAGGCGGCAATCTCCAGCTTATTGGCGCCCTGACGCGTTGGTAGGTTGAGTGAGGCAGCATGCGGCATGGGTGTGGCGCCGGGTGCTTGCGGTGGTGGTTGGGGTGGGGTGGCAGGGCCCTTACCGCCCGGACGAGGGCGGATTACGGTGCGGTCACCAGCTTCGTTGGGTTGCATGCCAAATGGGTCGTTGTGATCCGTCATTAGCTACCTTTTATTGCCCATAATTCGAGCTCCAAGCCAGGGAACTCACCACTTATATGTATGGCACATCCTCCTGAGGTTTCAAGCAGATTCCAATAGTCGCTGCTTTTATCCAGTTCAAAGTAACTAAAGCCTGCGTTATAGGGGATCTGTCTGGGGGCGACAGAGAGAATGCGCAGGCCGATACCAGGTAGTTGCAGATTAACCAGATCGCGGATCTTTTCCACAGGGCCGATTTTGGATTGAGTAGGGAAGCGGCGCTGTAAGGCATCCACTGGCATATTGGCATTTACTGCCAGAACAAAGCTTGCGTCGCTTAGTAGTGAGTGGTCTGCTATGCTGGCAACCCGAATGCCATATTTGCGCTCTTCCAAAGGAATGGCCACCGCTTTCTGTTCCAATACCATGCTTAGAGAGCGGCGTAGTTCTCGTATCAATGGCGTGAAGGTCTCCTGTAGTGCCTGATGTTGGTAGATGGCAAAAGCGGGAGGGCGTTTATTGCTGCTAGTAAAGGTGGCTAACTCACCCGCCAGTTCCAACGTGGCTTCATAGAAGGCGATAGGGTGCAGCGGGGATAGGTTGCTAAAATGTGTATAGAGCGGTTCATAGCGGTTCACCACCTGCAACATTAAAAAGTCGCTAACTTCCGCAATACCCTTGCCGCCATCAACCAAACGTGAGGCGATAGCGTCAGCGCGGTGGTGTAGCAGTCCCTCGATCTCCTTTACATAGCTGGATAGTCGTAGTGAGACCTCGCAATCGAGACAGGGTGGAATGAAATCCTCATCCAGCACCAGCATATCATCGGAACGACGTTCGACTACTTTGGCGATAGCCAGATGGGCGAACTCTTCCAGTTCATCAGAGCCGATTAGTATGCGGATGGTTGGCTTGGCAACCTGTAGCGTTGAAGTATTTGAAGAGCCAGCAATGGCGTCTTTGGTCTCTATCTCATCAGCAATATAGCGTTCCAAACCCTCCTCTTGATCGGCAAAGCGTACAGTCGCAGTACCGGGACGTGAGAGGGGCAGGGCGAGGTAGACAATGGTGCCTTTATGCTCACTAGGGATATCCAACGGCGCAGGCGGATTATCATGAGTTGGGATATCGAAGCTGGTGCCATCGGGCAGCACGCCGCGACACGATTCCAGCGCCAATCTACCCAAGGCCAGAGCCTGCCGGTCGATTTTTAAATGGGTAAACCCCCAACTAAAAGGCGTTAGCTCAGCGCAACGGGCCTGGATATGGTGTTCCAGGAAGCGCTCCTGTTGCTGAAAGTGGTGGGGTCTGAGGAACATTCCCTCCGACCAAACGATCCTAGACATCCAAGACATGGGCTTCTCTTATCTGTTTTTTAGGATGTTGATACCGCTTTTTTTAAATTCAATGATAAAAGCGGTTTCATGGTTAACATCGATCTCAATGGCGCGACGCCAAGTAGCGTTCTCAATATCACGGTAAGCACCGATAACCCCCAGATAACGAGTGTCGGGCTGTAACTCTCGCTCCAGTTGTTTTATTTCACCCGGCTGAAAATGCAATTCATCGCGCATGAGTAATTCATCACCTAGCAGGGCAATATCCTGCTCGAATAGGTTGAAAAAGTCGGCGTTATTAAAAACACTCAAGGATTTGAGTTCATAGATCCGGGCAACGATTGGTGAGGGGCGACCATTGATGTCGGGGTTAACGTCGTTATCGGCATGCATTGAAGATTTGATGCTGGAGACACTTGAACACCCCATCATTAGAAAGAGAGAGAGGAGTGCCACGATGAACAGTAGATTTTTTAGGGGTGGTTTCATCTGCTTGGTTCCTTTCAATCTTGGTTCATTAGTTTCATAAGTCTGGGTCTGATCGCTTGAGAGATTCCAGACGGCGGATCTGTTCTTCATAGGCTTGAGAGAAGGTACGACCAAACAGTTGATGGAAATCATCCTCCGCCTCATTGGCTATTTCGCTATACAGTTGCGTGAATAACTCCCAGGTTTTAGCCTCTCGGTAGAGGCTGATTTTCTCAAGCAGTGCAGATTGGCCGAGACGTTTCTCCAGGATTTCAGGCTTGAAGCGTTGCAATACCACTTGAAGCGCGGCCTGCATACCGGCCATCACCGCCAACATATGGGCTTCGATGTCTTCATGGGCCTCCTCAAAGGCTGCTAAAGGTGTGAGAAAACCACTCTCAGGATGAGGGTTAATAATATGACGCAGCGCCTCCTCTGTATTGATGGAAAACTTAAGTGGATTATTCTCAACCGGCTGAATCATTGTTTGATTCATGCGAAACTCCCCCTTCATCTGTGTTCGAGCACGTAGTAAGGAGATGCTACCGTTAACACAGGTGCGCAATACCTGTCCGAGATTTCGCAATAGGTCGGTCAGGGGGATATTCTCGAATTGACTTTTCGGAGCACCTAACCCTTCTGCCAGTGCCTGGCGCAGGGAAGCCTCATCACTTGATACCGTAGGGGGTGGTGGGGGTTTTACCACTGGTGGTGGCGTGGGTGGAGGGCTATTTGCTTTCAGACCAGGTCGTGGTATCGCCTCTTGAGGTATGATCTCTTCGCTCAGTGGCGGTGTTGGCTCAGGAGGGAGTATCGGCGGTTCATCCAAGGGTGGTAGAATTTCAGGTATGGCGGCACGGTTTTGCTGAGGGCTGTCATGCTTCTCATCATCCAAATCCCAGTCCTCAGGAATGGGGGCTGGTTGATTGAAACAGGCATTCAGATCCGACGTGTGATTTGCCTGAGATGCGGCTTGCTGTGGGCTCTCTTCCCCTAGCAGATCAGAGGGCTCAGACTCGTCCAGGGTATAGATCTGATCAGGAATCGGTGGTTCGACATGATGGAACTCTGAAGCAGCCGGAAAGGCTTGCTCCAAGGGTTGTCCAGCACGCTTCTCAGCAAGTTGTGCGAAGGGATCGCTAAGGCCTTCGAAATCCGAGAAATCCGGGGTTGGCAGGGCCTGACTGGCAGCCTGTTGTAAGGCCACACTAATCTCATATTCACCGATGGTGATGGTATCGCCATCATGCAGGGCAACCTGGTTATTTTTACCCAGAGGATTTGTCGCATGATTCAGAAACACCCCATTGGAACTGATATCAGTCAAGTAGAAAACCTCATGGCTAAAACTGATCAGGGCATGTCGTCCTGAGATAAAGCGTTCAGGGTCTGGCAGGGTCCAGTCATTCTCATCTTTACGGCCAATGCTGCCACCCTGCTGATCAAAGGTCACCGACATTGATTGTGATGGCGCCGTTCCGGCGGCTTGGATGACCGTTAGGGTGATTTTCATAGTATCGTATCGCTGGCGGAAAACATCTCTGCTAAAGGGACTCTCTCATTTGGCTTAGGAAAAGTTATAGCTGAATTCATCATTCTCTACAGTAATCACAATTTTTTTCATCGGACGGCCCTCCATTTTTTCAATTAGGATATGTCGACTGATTTCAGGTAATAGAGTATTGGTGAGTATGGCATCTACCATCCTGGCACCGCTTTCCACTTCGGTACAACGGCTAATAATCAAATGAATCACATCCTCATTCAAGGTTAGCAGAATGTTATGGTTCTCCATGATACGCGCCTCGATTCTGCCCAGTTGCAGGCGCACCACTTTTGCTAGAACCTCATCGCTGAGCGGATAGTAGGGAATCACCACCAAGCGTCCTAATAGAGCAGCAGGGAAAACCTTCTGCAGGGGATCGCGCAGTGAAGCGGTAATGGCATCGGGCTCTGGCATCAATTCCGGATCTTTGCAGAGATTGTCGATTAGCTCCGTGCCTACATTTGAGGTTAGCAGGATCAGGGTATTCTTGAAGTCGATTAAGCGCCCCTCGCCATCCTCCATCCAACCTTTATCAAAGACCTGAAAGAAGATTTCATGAACATCCGGGTGGGCCTTCTCAACCTCATCCAATAGCACCACACTATAGGGCTTGCGCCGTACTGCCTCGGTAAGTATGCCGCCTTCACCATAACCCACATAACCAGGAGGCGCCCCCTTCAAGGTGGATACGGTATGTGCCTCCTGGAATTCGCTCATGTTAATGGTGATGACGTTCTGTTCTCCACCATATAGAGCTTCAGCCAGGGTTAAGCCAGTTTCTGTTTTACCAACGCCAGAGGGACCGCATAGCATGAAAACACCGACCGGTTTATTTGGGTTATCCAGATTGGCTCGCGAGGTTTGAACACGGCGTGCGATCATTTCCAGAGCGTGATCCTGACCAATGACTCGCTTTGCCAGGGTATCGCTGAGTTTAAGGATGGTTTCAATCTCATTTTTAACCATCCTTCCCACCGGAATTCCGGTCCAGTCACCAACGACTGAGGCAACGGCTTGGGCATCCACACTAGGCAGGATTAATGGTGATTCGGCCTGCACTTCACTGAGTTGGGACTTAAGCTCAGTGAGGCGTGTCAGGAGCGCTTCGGCGGACGCTTCTGTTTCTGGCTCGCTTGTCTCATTGGAATCGCTCGCTTTATTATCTGCTTGAGGTTGCTCATCCTCTGCGGAAGCGGCTTCATCATGGTCACAATTCAGGGCCTTCAATCTATTTTGCAGTTGCACGACCTCTTCGACCAAACTCTTTTCTTGTTGCCAACGCTTAGTGAGCTGTTCCAGACGTACCTTTTCCAGCGCGAGTTTTTCTTGCGCAGCGGTTTCCCGCTCATCGGTATCCATGCCGATAGCCTTTTCGCGGTCGATGATCTGTAACTCAGTTTGTAGCGCTTCAATGCGGTGCTGACTATCTTCCAATTCTGCAGGAAGAGCCGCTTGGCTAATAGCGACACGGGCGCAGGTGGTATCCAGCAGACTAACCGACTTATCGGGGAGCTGTCTGGCTGGGATATACCGATGTGAGAGTCTGACTGATGCCTCTAAAGCTTCATCAAGAATTTGTACCTGATGATGCTCCTCTAGGGTTGAAGCCATACCGCGCATCATGCGGATCGCCCGCGCTTCATCCGGTTCATTGACCTGCACCACTTGAAAACGCCGAGTCAGGGCCGGATCTTTCTCAATATATTTTTTATATTCTGCCCAAGTTGTGGCCGCGACTGTACGCAGGGTGCCTCGTGCCAGGGCTGGCTTGAGTAGATTAGCCGCATCACCGGTCCCGGCACTGCCGCCTGCACCGATTAAAGTATGCGCCTCATCGATAAATAGAATGATTGGCTTTTCTGAGGATTGTACCTCTTCGATAACCTGCTTAAGGCGATTTTCGAATTCACCCTTCATGCTGGCACCCGCCTGTAACAAGCCGACATCGAGTACCCGCAAACTGACATCCTTAAGCGGGGGCGGTACATTGCCCCGTGCAATTGATAGAGCAAACCCCTCAACGACAGCAGTTTTACCCACACCAGCTTCACCAGTTAGGATCGGGTTGTTTTGCCGACGACGCATTAGGATGTCAATGATCTGTCTGATCTCCTCATCACGTCCGACGATCGGATCGATCTCTCCACTCCTTGCGCGCTCTGTAAGATCAACCGAAAACTGCTGAAGAGCCTGTTGTTTGCCCATTTGAGCTGGAGCAATAGCACTGCTCGTCTCTCCAGGTGATGCGCCGCCACCAATTTGATAACCGTCATTAGAACGTAACGCCTGCTCTGGTGAGCCTTCGACCACGTCGGCAAAGCGATCGGTTAAAGTATCGATATTAATCTTTTTAAACTCATCAGAGATTCTTAGCAACGCATTACGCAGGCTATTGGTTTTTAAAATACCGATAATCAGATAGCCGGTCCGCACTTGAGCCTCGCCAAACATTAAGGTGCCGTAGACCCAGCCGCGCTCGGTAGCCTCCTCGACATGCGACGAGAGATCAGATATTGACGTTGAACCCCGTGGTAGGGCGTCGAGGGTTTCAGTAATGTCCTTTGCCAGATGGGATGGTTCGAGGTTGAACTGTTTAAGGATTCGGTGCAGATCCGAGTCTTGTAGTTGTAGAATCTGGTGCAGCCAGTGGACCAGCTCCACATAGGGATTGCCGCGCATTTTGCAAAATATTGTGGCACTCTCAATGGCTTTGTAACCGAGGCTATTCAACTTGCCAAATAGGGCGGCACGATTAATCTCGCTCATGATTGAAGACCTCTTAGTTCCAGGGGGTGTAGGAATAGATCATCGCCACTCCTTGCTAGGGGTTCCTGTGCCAGCCAGCTGGTCCAACCTAAGTGGCTTTTGCCATCCAGGCTTAGTGGCGGCACCTCCTGTTGTTGTAAAATCAGGTTTAACTCCCAGTCTTGCTCATCGCCGATATAATTTTTAACCACAGCAATAAGCCGTTTTAGGCTCTCGCCACCGGGTAGCATGCGTTGATAGTCGCAAAACGTTAGCGGACCGAGGACGATGCGGAATTTCTGCTGTCCCTGCCAAATTTGCTCGCCTAGGATGATCGTCGTACCCAGAGAGCTGATATCAGCAGACTCGCCTAATCGGCAGCGACTATTATCTGGGAGATCGATCCAGCCACCGATAAACTCTTCGATTTTTACCGGAAGCTTGAAAAAGTCCTGGAGTATTGACTCAAGCCCCTCCGCATGCCGGGTCTGACAAGCGAAATGACCGGCAAAATGGAGCTTTGCCATATCGGGCATCGCATCCCGGTTGCGCAAATGATCCAAACCAATACCAAATACCGAACCGAGATATTCGCCAAATCTGTCTTGCTCGGGGCGGTCAAAGCTGACCGTTGGCTGACTGTTTGCCCAGGCTCGGTAAAAGAGGCAGAGAAGCCGGTGGTGAAACTGATCGATGAAACCAACCTGGGTAGTGTCGTGGTCGTTATGCTGACGGTCATGTACATACTCAGTGAGATGCAGAGGTAGTGGACCGTTGGGACCGAATAGTCCAAAAAAATAGACCCCTAGCCGAGGAGGAAGCGCCCCCTTGCCCTGACGGAATGAGGAGAGCGTGGAGGGCTGAAAGCCCATAGTCGGATCCTGGCCAAGACGAATTTTATCGCGCTTGGCATGGCGTGATTCACCTAGGCGAGGCTCATTTGGATAGGCACACTCAAGCCTGCGCATCGCCTGATAGAAATCGAAGTGATAGGGCGCTTGCAGTAACCTGTCGAACAGGCCTATAGCGTTTGTCTCAAACCCAGCCTTACCGGCCATCGCATGATCTCTCCACGTTCAAGTGTGATAATTACGGTCTCCGTAAAGGAGTTAATTGCGGTGTATTTGCGAAAAAACTGCTCCATAACAGCGCCAAATAGAAATGCGCCACTGCCTTCAAAGGCCGATTCATCCAGTGTTAAAGTGATCTCCAGACCATGCCCGAATGAGATTGGCCCAGGGCTGGGCAGACGCCGGTTTACAGGCTTTGAGCTGATTGAAACCACCCCATCCACCTGCTTGCGCAGAGTAGGGTCGCTGGTGTCTGCATAAAGCTGTAAAAAATCCTTTAGGGTGGCTGTGCTCTGTTCCTGGTCCTCACTGGCCAGAGAGAGATAGTTCAGGGAGAGATGGTTGATCAGCCGCCAACTGATGGCCCCCTCTGCCGTAGAAGGTTTGGGTTTGGTCGGTGTGCCAATACACCGAATCTGGTTTACGGGTGTGCTGCTGTCGAGAGTAAAGGGAGAACCCCCCTGGCCGAGTGGGATGAGCATGGGCAGATCCCGATTGGTGCAGAGTGTGGTTACGGCCAGTTGGCGCAAATCGCTTTGAAAGGGCGCTTCATTCGCATCAACGATCGATACAAATAGTTCACTCCCGATATAGCTGGAGCGTGCCCCCTCTCGCTGCTGTTTGGAAGAGAGTAGCCTTGGGCGTCGCTGTGATGCAAAAAAGGCCCTGGGTTGATCCGAAGCGAGGAGATCATTGCTTGCATAAAAGGGGTAGAAGGTCTGGCTCTGTTCATTATTACTGCCAAACCCCTTTATCTCAGTGACCTCATAGACCTCATAGTCCATCGGCCGTGTACGATCGGGCAGGATATGGTACTGCGCATCACGATCACTAAGATGGATGCGGTCAGCCCGCTTTGGAAATAGATTGATTGCCGGTGAGCAGTTGAGTAGAAAATTGGCTTCGCTAAGACTGCCTTCCAGATTTGGATTGCTTTCATCAAGCAGAATAAAGAGTTCCAATTGCTGATCGTCACACCCCTTGATGACTGATTGTAAATCGAGCAGTTCAATAAACATGAAGCGTTCGGGCAGGGCATAATACTCGGCAAGAAACCGGTACCCCTGAAAGGAGCGGGGACCGTAAGGAAGTAGTGACTCCTCTTTATCAAAGCCCATAATTCTAACAGGATTGGTTTTAACACTGGTTCGGTAGCTATCTGCTTCTGGGGCTCGTCCTACCAGCCTTAGCGTGTGTCCTGCCAGTGCTTCGAAAGCCTGCATGCCACTCCCCCCACCACTGATAAAAAGCGCCAGGCGATCCACATTAAGATGGTTAAAAGGGATCTCCCCAGTAGTGCTCATCCTAAGGCGGATGGCCGACTTAGCCCGATTCTGTTTGCCTATTCCGGCGAGGGCGATAGAGGCAGGCGTTGGTAAATATTCGACACGCTTAATTTCAATCGGCCAAAGGGTTACATCTTGTGATGTACGATAGAGGCATGCGGTGTGACTGCCTTTACCAAGACGACTGCGCAGGGTGGCGTGGCGGGGCAGCAGAAAACCATCGCTAAGCGAGGGTTCAAGCATATCAGCCTGAAACTGCACCACCATCATCGAAGGCGTAGGCGCGAGATAGTGAGGATAGACTCGCTCCATTAAATGTTGAGTAAAACGCGGAAACTCTTCATCGAGTTTGAGCTGGATACGTGCTGCCAAAAAACTAAACCCCTCAAGTAATCGTTCGACATAAGGGTCGGCACACTCAAACTCATCCAGCGATAGACGGCTTGCTATTTTAGGGTAAGCTTTGGCGAATTCATCGCCCATTTCGCGCATGAATTGCAGTTCATGGTCATAGTATCTGAGTAGTCGTGGATCCATCGGACTACCCCATACCTGTAGTGAAAGCATCGGCCAGTGTTACACCGCCCTCTTCAAGATCGATCTGGGTTTTGATCAGAAGATGAGTAGGAGTCGGAACGGCCCAAAGTTGACCTTCAATTTCAAACATTAGGCGATTGTGACTCTCCTTACCGCTATCTTTGATAGAACGTACCTTAACGGTGTGTGGCAGAATGCGTGGTTCGAAGTCCTGGATTGCCTGGCGCACCATTCGTTCCAGCCTATTCAGATCCATACCGGAAACCAGATGCCCTGAGAGTTCGGTTAAACCATAGTTAAGCACCGAATGGGTGACCTGGGGATAGCTTTCCAGCGCCTCGGTCGTGGCTAAATTGGTGGTATTCAGTAACCAAGCGAGATCGCGCATAACCGATTGTCGCAGACGGCGCATGGATAAAACTCGCTTATCCTGCGATTCCCGACTCTTTCCCGGTTCGTCATCGGTCAGTCGGTCGAGCAGCGATGGCTGTAATAGTTGTTGATGTTTGGTGGCCTTTAACATTGAAAAACGATCTGCCGAGTACTCAGTAAAGGATACTCATGGCTATCCGTTGCCAGCATCCTTTGTCCCAAACCGGTATAGATGCCCTCAAAGGGCTCTTGCCATTCGGTTTTTCGCGATAACTTCAAAGCAGAATCTGTTTGCAGTTCTGTACCGGGATAGCGTGTTGGTATTAGCGCCACGACTTCACCTTCATTTTCGAATTTCAGATGGGCGGGCGACCAGACCATATCGCGCAGATCTTGCGGCGGATCGATGGATACCTGTTTGAGTCTTTGCATCGGTATCCAGTAGTAGCGGCCGTTGACAATAGCCTCCAGCATCGGCCCCACGCGACTATCAGCATCGGCAATCCAGGCGAAGGGCTGATTATCAATTGTGCCAGCACTGCCAGGAGCAAGGTCAAAGGCTTGATGGCGCAGTTTCTCTGCTTGGACATACTCAGCCGTCCCTGTAAGGCGCAGAGACTCAATGAGAAAAGCGCACCATTCCGGCGGATCGCCAAAAATCAACGGTGACTTATTACCGGCAAACACCTCTTTGCGAAACAGTTCGCACTGAATGGCTTCACGATAGGTCTGTGCCATTGGTATATTAAGAGGGTCAAGATCGGCGGCCACATCCAGTTGGCTCAAAGCGCGTTTCCAATCACCTGTGACACACAACATTTGAAATAGAAACACTCGAAACTTTGTATTTGAGGGTTCTTTTCTTATGGTTTGTTGTAAGGCATCCAGGGCAGCATCCAGTTCGCCTTGTTGGAGTAACTCTTCTGCGTGCATCTATTATCCTAAAAGATCAGTTGGATGGCGTGCAATTTGCACGGTAGCCTAAGCAACTTCGCCCTCCGACAGGGGCGGAGTTGCTTGATCATTGCGGCATTGTGTCTGCTAACTACTCCTGCTTATTGGTTTCCAGATTCCATGTCCGGTCAGTGGTTGAACCCGGTTTGCCAGTATGATCGATAGGGGTGTACTCCCATTTGATCTTGCCATAGGCAAATGAGATGGTCTCCAAAGGCTTGGTTTCATCACCCTGATTGCCACCTGGGGCTACCGATGCAACGATGCAGTCTTCCATGGTGTATTTCATGAAGGTGTGTTTATCGCCAGATGCCAGGCAGAGTTCCACCTCGACCTTGGGAATGTGTTCACCTTTGGCGCACTTGATATTCAGATCTGGCGTCGCGTTATCAATGGTTTTTACCGCAATAAAATTCTCAAAATTGGCACGTCCGCCAGTACGCCCACCGGTGCCACTGGCTCCCGATGTGGGTTGCGATACACCATGGCTATAGCTTAACAGCTCACACCATTTGGAATGTGCATCATCAGTACTCTCACCATCGGCGCCATCAATTTTCATAAAAATGTCAACGGACATAATAGATTTCTCCTGTTAGTGATTTATTGGGTATCAAGCTGTCTTTTCAGACGGCAATTTGGATACCAGACGTAGTGATACCGTCAACCCTTCCAACTGATAATGTGGGCGCAGAAAAAATTTCGACGAGTAATAGCCCGGATTTCCTTCAACTTCAGATACGGTCACTTCAGCTGCCGCCAAAGGTTTACGTGCCTTGTCCTCTTCAGAGGCTGTCCCCGGGCTGGGTTCGACATACTTTTGAATCCACTTATTTAACCACTTCTCCATGTCCTCGCGCTCTTTGAAAGACCCTATCTTGTCGCGCACAATGCACTTCAGATAGTGAGCAAAGCGACAACTGGCGAATAGATAGGGTAGACGGGCAGCCAAGTTGGCATTGGCTGTGGCATCTGGATCATCATATTCCGTTGGTTTTTGTAATGACTGCGCACCAATGAAAGCAGCAAAGTCAGAGTTCTTGCGATGCAGCAATGGCATAAAGCCATTTTTCGCCAACTCAGCCTCTCGGCGATCGGAGATGGCAATCTCCGTTGGGCATTTCATATCAACCCCGCCATCATCAGTTGGAAAAGTGTGCGTTGGCAGACTTTCTACCGCACCACCCGACTCGACACCACGGATACGCGTGGTCCAGCCATACATTTTAAAGGCTCGGTTAATGTTAACGGCCATTGCATAGGCAGAGTTTGACCAAGTGTATTTATCGTGCTGAGCACCTTCGGTATCCTCTTCGAAATCGAACTCCTCAACCGGATCGGTTTTAGCGCCATAGGGGAGACGGGATAAAAAGCGCGGCATGGCAAGACCAATGTAACGCGAATCCTCAGACTCTCTCAGTGAGCGCCAAGCAGCATACTCTGGCGTTTGAAAGATCTTGGTCAGATCCCTGGGGTTAGCCAGCTCCTGCCATGAGTCCATCTGCATCACAGTCGGCGCGGCGCCAGCAATAAAAGGTGCATGAGCGGAAGCGGCCACTTGCGACATACCCGTAAGCAGTTCCACATCTGGTGGCGTATTATCGAAGTGGTAGTCGCCTACCAAACAACCATAGGGTTCACCACCAAACTGACCATACTCCTCCTCGTAAACCTTTTTAAAAATCGGACTTTGGTCCCAGGCAGTACCCTTGAATTTCTTAAGCGTCTTGCCCAACTCTTTCTTGGAGATATTCATCACCCGAATCTTTAACATCTCATCTGTTTCCGTGTTATTGACCAGATGATGCAGGCCACGCCAGCTACCCTCCAGTTTTTGAAAATCTTCATGGTGCAGAATCAAGTTAATCTGTTCAGTCAGTTTTTTATCAATCTCAGCAATAATTCCCTCAATGGTTTCAACGGCATCATCCGAGATGGTTGGGGTCTCTTTTAGAACAAGTTCAGCGAGCGTCTGCACAGCACTGACGACTGCCTCTTTGGTACGTTCTGTTTTGGGTTTAAACTCCTGCTGAAGCAGCGCTGAAAATTCATCTGTCGCGACACTTTGGGTGGCTTCAGCGCCTGCTGCTTGTTGGGTATCTGTTTCAGCCATACGCTACTCCTCAGTGGTTGACTCTTCAGATGACGCATCGTCAGGATTAGGGGAAGAGGCGAGAGATTGGAGCAGTGTCGAATCATTCAAAGCCTTGGCAATCAGCTCTTCTGCACCCGACTTGCCATCCATATAGGTCAGCAGGTTAGCCAACTGGGTTCGAGCATCAAGTAATTGACGTAGTGCTCCGACCTTTTTTGCAACCGCCGCAGGAGAAAAGTCATCCATACTCTCAAAGGTAATATCGACATTAATATTGCCTTCACCAGTGAGTGTATTGGGCACTCTAAAAGCCGTGCGTGGCTTCATAGCCTTAAGCCGCTCATCGAAATTATCGACATCAATCTCCAACATTTTTCGATCATTAACGGGAGGAAGCGCCTCTTCAGGTTTACCTGAGAGATCTGCCATAACGCCCATAATGAAGGGCAACTGGATTGACTTTTCCGCTCCATAGAGCTCCACGTCATACTCAATCTGTACCCTGGGTGCTCGATTGCGAGCTACGAACTTTTGGCTGCTCTCTTTTGCCACGGTCTACCTCTCTATTTTTATGTCATTACCTTAGTGGTCCAGTTCTCATACCGTGGATCACGGCCTATCTCTCTTCCCGTTTCCAGAGGAAATCGAAATGGGATGATCCATCGGGTGCGAGATCCTGAATAATTTCATAAAAGTCCATTTTTACCAGCCTTTTTGCTCGTTCAAGCAGAAGAGGTATGGGGCTGGAGGGTTCCTGTTTTTCGTAATACTGATTAATTTGCTCTAATGCCCGAATCACATCGTCGCGATTATTGATTAAGCCTAGTGTGGCATTAGGTTTATTACCAGTCGCAGTAGATACGCCATCATCAATGGCCTGATCTGGTTCCATGTTGGATTCAATGCCACATCGTTGCGCAATCTCATGACCAATCTGTTTTAGTTGAGAGGAAAGGGGGGTGAGGTCAGGAGATTGGTCGATGCCAACCAGCTCATTGAGCCGGGTTTCAATCGCTGTAACCAATTCAGCGGCATTCGATATGTAAGTTAAAGTCTTTTGATTCTGCTCATCGCTACACTCACGAAAGGCGGCATCAATCTGATCGAGAGAGAGTTCCTGAGAATCAGAGGATCCCTGCTGCAGGGTGCCACTTGCGATTAGAATGTCGCGATAACTGAATTTACCCATCACCGACGATGAGACAACAGGGATTTTACTGAGCGCAGCCAGGAAATCGAGTGGGTCGCAAAGATTAATCAGGGTATTGATCCTTATCGTAGGATCATTATTATCATCTGGGTCAAGCTGCGGATGAAGAGGTTCCCAATAGTTATCCAGAAACCCCATGATGAGAGAGAGTCCATCGGAAAGCCCAGCAAAACCATCGGTATGGATTAGGGCACGAGTTAAATGGACTGCCGCTCGTAAATCCTTGCTCTGCCCAAGGACCTGAAGCGACTTCGTTTTTAGTTCACGCCAATCAGGTTCCTCAGCGGGTATGATGGTATCCCCAAACTGCTGCTCTTGCTTCCCCTCGGCGGCCCGTTCCATCTCACCAAACAGAGGGTCGTACTCAAGATCGTAACCCGCAGGCGACTCATCTGACACGCTATTAAGTAGCTGCTCAAGATCAATGGTTACCGACAACTCAGCGTCCCCCCGTTGGACAGCGCAATATAGGGTATCAATGAAAGAGATGCCTCCAAGCGTGCGCAGCCCATGAATTCTGTTATTCCCAACGCAACCCAAGAGGTTGGGAGCCACTATTTTTTAACTAACACCATTTATTGGAAGAGATTTAGCACAAAATGATCCTTACACTTGATATTAGACCAAGATTATTCAAACGTAAGTGAGATAGTACCAACGGGAGATTTAGTAACCCGACCATAAGTGCTCCAACACTCTGCGTAGTGTGTATCCACACTGCAACGCAATAAAACGCGGTCGCGCCACTTCCAGTGCCTATATTATACCATCCCCGAATATCAAGTAACGCCACACGAGCAATAGAGGAGGGGTTTCAATCAGCACAAGATATATTTAAAGCAATATTGATTGAAAGACCTAAGTAACTTTAAACCAATTATCTAACTTAAGCTTTGACACTTTTGAGAACTCTTTGGTGTTCTTGGTAACTAAGATGCCTCGGTTAGCTAAAGTCACTCCTGCAATCAGGATATCATGAGGCCCAATTGGTGTGCCTTTTTTCTCAAGATTGGCACGAATAGACGCAGAAAATTTCGCTGCCTCTCCATCAAAAGGCAATATTTTTACTAATGAGCACAACTCTTTTAGCTGGGACCGCCTTTTTCTAGGAGAAGTGGATTTAGCTATGCCATATTCAAGCTCATAAAGAACAACCGATGGAATGGCTATTTCCTTTGGAGAAACTGCTAGGAATTTATTCGGGACATGCCCCATTCCTTTGAAGAAATAAATTAATGTATTTGTATCAACAACATACATTATAACTTCTCACGCTTGGCATCATTACCAGCATTTAATCTCATCGCTTCAGTATCAGGAAAATCCTCCCAGGCACCGGCTAATTCCACAATCGATTGCGGCCATTCGTTTGATACCTTTTCCTGAATTAGCTTTGAAATCCACTTACTTTTTGATAAATGTGCAGATTTTGCAGCTACAACCATCTTTTTTTCAATTTCCTCTTCCAGATAAATTATGACTTGGCCCATATATAAGCACCTCAATTATATAGTATATGTTTAATAATATGTGTCATGCCTATGGATGTGCAAGAGCGCCCCTTGCCCTGACCACCACAAGCGCACCCTTCACGCTGCCCAACTGATCTTTTTAGGTTCAATCAGCACAAAATAAACATCCAATAAAGCGACATATTTATTTAAGGAGATGTTAAAATCAGCGTATGACTGAGAAATTACCAGAAATTTATATCGCCACTGATGTTGAGGCAGACGGGCCAATTCCAGGACCCTACAGCATGATTTCATTGGGAATGAGCGTCGTTGGAATGCCTGAATACTCGTTCTATACAGAGATTAAACCTATTTCTAATGATTTTGTGCAAGCAGCTCTTAACGTATCCGGCTTAGACCGAGACCGATTAATTAAAGAGGCGCCCACTGCAGAAAAGGCAATGGAAGCTGCTGCAAAATGGGTGAATGGCCTAAGAAAAATAGGCCGTCCAGTTTTCTTAGCTGGACCAGCCGTATGGGACGGAATGTATATTCATTGGTATTTTATGAAATACCTTGGGAAAAGCCCTTTTGGAAATACTGGCTCCGGTATTGATCTGAGAAGCTATTGGATGGGTCTTAAAGGGTGTGAGTGGGTAGAAAGTAGAAAAGGAAAAATAAAATACGAACTAGGCTTAGAAGGAATTAAACACACACATAATGCGGAGGATGATGCAAAAGAATTGGCTGCTGTATTTAAAGCAATATTGAGTGAAAGGCCTAAGTAACTTGACATAAGTCTATCTGCCGGGTCGCTATTGATTTCTTGGCCAAAATTTACAGAAATCTCTGCCATTCATGCTGTAGCGTGATTCACCCAGTAGGGTGACCATAACCATCGAAGCTATTTTTTTAAAATCAGATACCTATTATTCGAATGGAGCGGTCAACTGATTTTTTTAGGTTGAAAATAAATTCGGACGCAGTGCCATCAACTGAAAGACGATTTCTTTTAATAAGCATTGAAATTTCCCAAATGGAAATGTCACATGCGGTTCGCACAGCTCATGGTATCCTACGTTGAATTTGAAAACAGGGAATGTTGATGACGGATTATCGGCGGCCATGGATTGAAGGTGGCACCTATTTCTTTACGGTTAACCTTGCTAAGCGACAGGGGAATCGTCTGTTGGTGGATAATGTGGCGTTACTGCGTGATGTGTTTCGAAAGGTAAAACAGGTACACCCATTCGAAATTGATGCCATCGTTGTTTTACCGGAACATCTGCATTGCATCTGGACACTACCAGCTGATGACGAGAATTACGCGTTGCGCTGGGGATTAATCAAAGCGGGTTTCTCTCGATTATTACCCGCCAACGAACAACGAACTGAAAGCCGCGCTAAACGAGGTGAACGGGGGATCTGGCAACGCCGTTATTGGGAACACCTGATACGTGACGAACGGGATTTTAAGGATCACATGGATTACATTCACTGGAACCCGGTAAAGCATGGATGGGTAATGCAAGCGAAGGACTGGCCATACTCGAGTTTTCATGGCAGTGTGCAGCGGGGGCTTTATCCAGCCGACTGGACAGGTGCTGCCGAAGAGGTGGTAGAGGTCGGAGAATGGGTTTGATCTGCCCCAAAAGCGAAAAGTTGCAACGTGCGGTAAGAAAATTATGTAGGATGTGGTGAGGCACGAACCGCATCAATAATATTCATGAATCACGGCACGCTGCTATTGATGCGGTTCGCACCACTCACCGCATCCTACATCTATGATGTTAAAAATGTATATACGCTGTTTTCATCGTAAAAAGGTTATCTGGGTGGTGG
>JARRQF010000029.1:0-24252 GCA_037382065.1 Candidatus Thiodiazotropha sp.
GCTCATCATCCACCAAAAACCAATAGCCACCCAAGACAACCAGTAGCGAGGATGAAGGAGCTTTGAGTGGAAAGGTATGCGAGTCATTTTATAACGAGCTAACGCCAACGAAGAGGGGCGTGTTTGGCTTTGTTTTTCATGGCTAGCTTCCAAAAGTAACCTGCTAGATTATCTCCGTAGGAGATGGCTTTGCGCGGCAATAGGAATGTATTGAAAGCGGGGGTAGCTGCAGCTCGCAGGCAAGTTACCGCTGAATAATAGCCTGCCTTTTCGACCTCTTTTGCGGCATTAAGGTCATGACTGCCATAGGGATAGCAAAAGTGTCGCACCTCTTCCCCCAGTAGCAACTCAAGGGTTTGCTTGCTTTCATGTATCTCCCGATATACCTTGTCACTATCCGTTTCGGCCAGTTTGGCATGGCTAATCCCATGAGATCCGAAATCGACTCCCTGCGACCTCAGTTGCAGGATGCGCTCACGTCCCATTAACATCGGCGTTTCACGGCCATCTCCTTCAAACCAAACTGAAGGCTGGCCAATCAAACCTGACAGGAGATAGACCATTGCCGAATAACCATAGTGAGTAAGCACAGGCCAGGCATATTCGTAAAAGTTTTCATAACCGTCGTCGAAAGTAAGGACAACGGCTCTAGGTGGTATGGGTTGTTCCCCATTCAGGCAACTGAGCGCGCCATCCATACTTAATACATTAAAGTGGAAACGGTTCAGAAAAGCCATTTGCCGCTGAAAATTCTTATAGTGGCAATAGGTAGAGCGATGAGATTTCATCGGCGCAAAATCACCCACTTGGTGATACATTAAGATAGAAATAGTGTTATTCATAATATGATCGAGATCAGCCAATCAATTGCTGATAGAGATCTATATACTGCGACATAATCGCAGATTTGGAAAACATCCGCGCAAGTTCACGCTGCCCCTCTTGGACCAGTGACGCCATCAGTACCTCATCAAGCAGGGTTCGTTCAATGGCTTGCGCAAGTGCAGCAGGCTTCCCACAGGGTGCCATAACAGCATTCTCCCCATCAATGATAATCTCTCGCGCACCCCGGAATGTGGTAGTTACCAGTGGCCGCTCATGTGCCCATGCCTCAAGTATCACATTACCAAAGGTCTCTTCGTCACGCGAGGGAAAGACCACCATATCGCTAAGATGGTAGAAAGGGATAGGATTCGACTGCCATCCGGCCCAGATAAGCCGATTATCGATACCCAGCGCAGACGCCTGCATCATAAGTGTCTCTTGCAAAGGACCATCACCTAACACCATAAAATAGAGAGGCCTTCCACTAATCTCACTTGGCAGGCGACTTACGGCATCCAATAAGTGACAGTGGCCTTTCACCGGCACCAACCTGCCAGGTGTGAGCAATAGCCAGGCATCATCTGGCACGCGCCATTCACTTCGACTAACCCGTTCACCGGTGTCAACAGGTGTCTCATAGAAGTTATAGATATGGTGGACTCGCTGAGCGGGGAAACCACTCTTCACCAAATAGTCACAAATTCCCCGAGTATTACCGATCCAGGTATGGGCATGATGGTAGCCGTCGAGTTTATAGTAACCACCAATCCTAGCGACATGTAGAGGTTGATGACCCATATGGAGTCGGGTCAGGCGCGTTGCTCTTCCCATGTAGGTCTGCACAATCTCAGGCTTGAGCCGTTTTATCAGTCGACTCACCTCCAATCGCGATAGAGGGTCCCACACTGTGCGCAAGGCCAGCGGATATTTCGTCAGGCCATTCCAATGATCTTGATCAAGCTCATAGCCCTTGCGTACACCGATCTCTGTGTGATGCCCTAACTCCTGGAGTGCAAAGGAGAAACGTTGAAACCAGCGCTCAGCACCGCCAAAAGTTTTACTGCCAATGAGTTGCAGGGAATGAATTTGCCTTGATGTCACAGTTTGTCCCGCCCTGCCAAGAGATCCTGATGAAAAATGCGCTGATACTCTTGAAATGTGGAAAACAGATACATCAATTCATAGATCGCCGATCAGATCAATAAGCGGTGGCGGTTCAAATTCAAATAAGCTATTGCTGAGGTTGGGGTTGCGCTGCATATTGTAAAAAAAGAAGCGGGTCACCTGACCAAACGTATCATACATATCCATCCTTTCCAGGCTATTGCCATTAAACGCCAGACGCACGCTAGAAAATTGAGCCTCTTTCTCTTTCGGCACCAGTTCGATCCAGCTCAGATCGTCCTGATCGGGAAGTTCGTTGACCTGAAAATGCTTATCAACTGGATCTGTATTGCTCAGCAGCTGAGCTGGAGTCCCCTTAAGGACTGTTTTTTGACTGCGAAACGACGCCTGTTTCAGTTCTATGTCATGCAACCAGATGCGATTCCCATCCGCCACGATCACCTGTTGATTGGGAGTTTTATACTCCCAACGCAATAAACCTGGGCGTTTCATATAAAACACCCCGTTACTGATGTATCCCTGATCATTATCTGGTTGTTGTAAGATTTGACGAAAATCGGCTTGCAAGGTCGTCAATCCGCTTAAAAATGCCTCCAACTGCTGCACGCCGCTGGCTGCCCAGAGTGATTCGGTAAACCCTGCCAATAAAATTAGTAATAAGACACTACGGCGTAAAATCATGCAATACTCTTCATATCTGTTTGGTTAAACTTAATCTTTTGGCGGTGGCGGTGCCAATACCACACGACTGCCATTGGTCTCAGGTGCACCGACAACTCCGGTTCGCTCCATCTCTTCAATCATTCTGGCAGCACGGTTGTAGCCGATTTTCAGTCTGCGTTGCACACCGGATATGGAAGCCCTGCGTGTCTCAGTGACAATCTTCACTGCTTCATCATAGAGAGGATCATTATCCTCTGTGTCACCATTCTCAGCAGGGAAACCGGGTACCGATTCAGTAGATTCTTGAAGCACTTCCTCCAAATAATCGGGCTGTGCTGATGCCTTGAGATGATTCACCACTCGATGTACCTCGTTATCATCCACAAAGGCCCCATGCATCCGTTGTGGAATATTGCTGCCGGTCCCCATGTAAAGCATGTCACCATGACCAAGCAAGTGCTCTGCTCCCATCTGATCAAGAATGGTTCTGGAATCGACGCGTGATGAGACCTGAAAGGCGATGCGGGTGGGGATGTTCGCCTTGATCAATCCGGTTATCACATCAACTGAAGGACGCTGTGTGGCGAGTATCAGATGTATTCCTGATGCCCTTGCTTTTTGTGCCAATCGAGCAATTAACTCCTCAACCTTCTTTTTCGCCACCATCATCATATCTGCAAGCTCGTCGATAATGACCACGATATAGGGCAGAGGTTCCAAAGTGGGATGGGCCATGGCTTCGATAATTTCCGTTGGCTCTGGCTGAAATAAAGGATCTTTTATTGGCTCCCCCTTCTTGATCGCGTCTTTCACCTTGCGGTTATAACCTATGATATTTCGAACCCCCAGGCTGGCCATTAACCTATAGCGGCGCTCCATCTCTCCCACACACCAACGTAGAGCGTTCGCGGCTTCCTGCATATCGGTCACGACAGGTGTCAATAGATGTGGAATCCCCTCATAAATCGAGAGCTCAAGCATCTTCGGATCGACCATAATCATGCGCACTTCATTCGGTTTGGCCTTATACAGCAAACTTAGGATCATGGCATTGATTGCCACCGATTTACCCGACCCAGTGGTGCCAGCAATCAAAGCGTGGGGCATCTTGCCAAGATCAGCGCACATTGGCTTACCCGCAATATCTTTCCCTAATGCCAAGGTTAATGGTGATTTCGACAATTCATAGGTTTCGGATAGCAGCACCTCGCTAAGAAAGACCATTTCACGGTACTCATTGGGAATCTCAAGACCAATCACTGACTTGCCCGGAATTACCTCCACTACCCGCACAGCGATGGTAGAGAGAGCCCGCGCCAAGTCCTTGGATAGACTGCTGATCTTGCTTACTTTGGTACCAGCTGCAAGTTGCAATTCATAGAGGGTAACAACCGGCCCAGGGTGAACCGCCACCACCTGAACCTCAATAGAAAAATCAGCGAACTTTAACTCTACTTGACGTGACATTGCTTGTAATGCTTCAGGAGAGTAGGCCTGGACTGTCTGCTTAGCTGGGTCAAGCAGAGCCAGTGGTGGCAATTCACTATTGGGATCCACATCAAACAGAGGGACTTGACGCTCTTTTTCAATCCGTTCGCTTGGCTTTGGTGGATTAATCACAGGCTCGATGCGTGGTTTTTTCCGGCCAGCTGCCTTTTTTTGCTCTTTTTTAACCACTGTTTCCCGCTCCTGGCGGGCCTGCTTAGCGACAGAGCGCTCCTTCCAATTGAGCATAAAACCTGGTAGCCAGCGCAATACATTTAGCACCCTCTCCCCAATAAAATCCATCACGGTAAACCAGGAAACTCCTGTAAATAGTGTTGATCCACTAAGAAATAGAGCCAACATCAACAGGCTACTGCCTAAGCGGCTGAAGTTGGCTTCGAAGTAGTTACCGATAGATGATCCAAGCGCGCCACCCGTTCCGATTGGCAAACTATTAGCCAGATGAGTTGTGTGTAGGGTAGCCAATGCACAACCAGAGGCAAGTGTGATAAAAAAACCCAGCCAACGCACTATGATCAGATTAATATTCACCGAATCATCTGGATTGCGGCGGCGAAATACTAATACAGCACTCCAACTGAGCATAATTGGAAAGAGATAGGCAAAAACCCCAAATAAATAGAGAAACACATCGGCAAACCAGGCACCAGCAGGTCCACCCGAATTAGCCACTTTTGTCAAAGGCCCGGCATAGGACCAACCTGGATCTTGAGCTGAATAGGTGAATAACGAAAGTAGTAAATAGCCGCTGAGACAAAATAGACTCCACATAATACCTTCACGCATGGCGTGACTAACGTGGCTATGGAAAGCGTTTTGCGCTTCTGTCTGTTGGCTTTTGGCCTGTGCCGCCATAATGACCTAACCCTTCAACCTTATTTTAATTAGAAAGTTACAAGCAAAATTCATTCTAATTTCTGAGGTATTGTTCACGCAACACCGGATGAATCAACTCACCACCTGAGATGTTTACCGCCCTCTTCAGCAGAGCATCGCTGCGCCAATCCGCGCTCACCAACCGATTCAGATAAGGCATCATCGCGGCGGACAGGGCTTGACTGGCGCTTTTTGGTACAGCTCCAGGCATATTGGTGACACAAAAGTGGGTAACGCCATCAACATCATAGACAGAAGCCTGATAATCGGCATCTTTGACAAGCTCGGCACAAGCCTTGGGCACGAAACCAACCCATCCTTCCATTGGTTTAATCTCTGTAGGTATACCGATCTTCATTGGCAGTTTCTCATGGTGATTCTTTACCCCGACGGAATGATTCCGTAGTATTCCTGCAATCAATTTTCCAGACTTGGATGCGAGCCACCTAATTTCGGCTCGTTATCACAAAGTCTCATAGTTTTTTCACGGCCCGCCCTTATCAACAGGGCAAATCTCGAGTGGAGTAAGTATACATGAGTGAAACCAAGCATTGCCGTCTCTTGATCCTAGGTTCCGGCCCTGCGGGGTATACTGCGGCTGTCTATGCAGCCCGTGCCAACCTGAATCCTGTGCTTGTCACTGGCATGGAACAAGGTGGCCAGTTGATGACAACAACTGAAGTGGATAATTGGCCTGGGGACAATCAGGGTGTGCAGGGCCCTGATTTAATGGAGCGCATGCGCCAACATGCCGAACGTTTTAATACTGAGATCATTTTCGACCACATCAATAAAGCGGAACTGGATCAGCGTCCTTTTCGTCTCACTGGTGATCAGACAACCTATACCTGTGATGCATTAATTATCTGCACAGGTGCATCAGCCAGATACCTTGGCTTGGAGTCAG
Organism: Candidatus Thiodiazotropha sp.; assembly: GCA_037382065.1. GTDB lineage: Bacteria > Pseudomonadota > Gammaproteobacteria > Chromatiales > Chromatiaceae > Thiodiazotropha. Next base: position 5,903 of record JARRQF010000029.1, read on the forward strand.
AACAAGCTTTTCGTGGCAGAGGGGTTTCAGCCTGTGCTACCTGTGATGGTTTTTTCTATAAGAACCAGAAGGTTGCGGTAATCGGCGGTGGTAACACCGCAGTTGAGGAGGCCCTCTACCTTTCCAATATCGCCGCTGAAGTGGTGGTGGTACACCGACGCGATCAATTCCGCTCCGAAAAAATCCTCGCCGATAAGCTAAAGAAAAAAGCCGACGAAGGTAATGTAACCATTGAATGGGATCATGTTCTCGATGAAGTGCTCGGTGACCAAGCAGGTGTTACTGGTATGAGGATTAAGAACGTCAAAGATGGTTCAACAAAAGAGATCGACCTGCATGGTGTCTTCATTGCCATTGGACACAGCCCAAATACCGCACTTTTCGAAGGGCAACTGGAGATGACCAATGGCTATCTGAATATTACAGGAGGATTTAACGGCAATGCCACTGAGACCTCTATTCCTGGCGTCTATGCCGCAGGTGATGTAATGGATCATGTCTATCGCCAGGCTATCACATCCGCCGGCACAGGCTGCCAGGCTGCTTTGGATGCCGAGCGCTTTCTGGATGCCTTGGAAGAAAAACCACTTTGACACCCTCCCCGGCATAAATACCGGAGATCCCTACGGCGCGCTGGCACGGCGACGAGCCAGCCGCCGTTCCACGCCAGCTTGTAGTCCAGTTGGCGTCGAAAGTAGATCGATTAGCTTTACAGCGTGAAGAGTGCGCTTGTGGTGGTGCCGGGCAAGGGTCGCTCCTGCAGATCCCTGTGCCCGCGACACTTGTGCATCCATGCACGGCGCGCAACGATGCGGAAAGCCCGCTATTCCAAGGAGTTGCAATGCCGCCATGCGCCGCCACAAGCGTGCCATTCATGTTGTAGCGTGATTCACCCAGTAGGTGGTCATAACCATCGAAGCTATTTTCTTTAAAATCAGAAACCTGCTATTAGAATGGAGCGGTCAACTGATTTTTTTAGGTTTAACCCCTCTCCCGAGCAATACTCCCCAATACATAAGCACAGATTATTAATTGTTGAAAACGGCTGAGACCACCAAACTCAACGCCATGCAGATAACGCACACCACCACCATCCTTCGGTATTTCGCGGATATTCCTAATCACACACCGCATTTTTAGTATATCTTCGCTACCACACACGGATAGGGTCTGAATCACATGTATAGTAGAGCCGACATCGCCAAGCTTTTCCTGATCTATCACCCGTGCACCTGTGCTGCTGATGTCGGAAATGATTACTGGACGTTGCTCCTCACCTCCTGAGGCATCAAGTGGTCTAACGACTATTGCTTGTATCTCGGTCGGCACCCTTGGAGCATTCCTTACTACGGCACTCTCAACATCGGCGGGATAAGATAGGTGGATATGGGGATAGGGCTTTGAAGATGCCTGTAACACCTGAGCGACAAAACCGAATATATTGCTCCCCTGAAGCATTCGTACAGTAAATTTCTGCCCATCACGTACAAGAATAGGATTACCACTCTTACGCGGTGTGGTAATCACCAAACTTTGACTCGGTAAAAAACCGATAAGTCTTGCCGCGTAGCGGTCAGGATTATCACTGGGAGGGGCAAACTGCAATTGAAGTACATCACCAATCTGCAGATGCTTGACGACGTCTGTCAAAATATCACTCCAGAATCAAATTCAACAAAGCAAAATATTATCAGCTCATAAACCATAGAAGCTTCTCCTCGAATTATGGTTAAATGAAATATTTATACAATCACTTAACTATGATTTTCTTGCTCGACGATAATCCAAACACACCTTTTCCTGATGTCTCCCTGGCTGAAAAAGAGCCAGACGGGTTACTTGCTGTGGGCGGTGATCTTACGCCTCAACGATTGATTCAGGCCTATCAACTGGGCATCTTTCCCTGGTTTTCAAAAGGAGAACCCATTCTATGGTGGTCCCCAGATCCACGCACGGTTCTCTATCCTAAGTCTATTAAAATCAGCCGTAGCCTGGGCAAAACGATCAGGAAAAACAGTTATAGGGTAACCTTTGACCACCATTTCGAGGCGGTGATCAAAGAGTGCGCTGCACCAAGAGAGGGTTCCCCCGGCACATGGCTGGTACCTGAAATGATCGAGGCCTATTACCAGCAACATCAACTTGGCCTGGCCCATTCAGTCGAAGTCTGGCAAAACGATCAGCTTGTTGGAGGGCTCTATGGTATGGCTATTGGTGGCGTGTTTTTCGGGGAATCCATGTTTAGTCGAGCCAGAGACAGCTCCAAGATTGCCCTTGTCTACCTCAGCCGACAATTAGATGAGTGGGGCTTTAAAATGATCGACTGTCAGGTCTACACCAAGCATTTAGCAAGCCTTGGAGCCATAGAGATCCCAAGACAACAATTCTGTCAGCAACTGCAAAGATGGACTCGCATCGAGGGCCAACCAGGTAACTGGAAAGACATTAAAATAAACTATGCTGAATAACACCGAATTTGAACAAGAGGGATCTTATGCTCTCTACATGAGCCAAAGCAGCGACTGCTCATATCTGCCCAAAAGAGAGGCCAGAAATCTATTTCTTGACCCCATGGCCAAGGTAACGCCTGACTTCTATCAGCTCTTGATCGACAGAGGATTCCGCCGTAGTGGCTGCTATCTTTACCAGCCTGCATGTGCTCATTGTAGTAGCTGTATCTCCTTGCGCATACCAACAGAAACCTATCAACCATCCCGTAGTCAGCGTCGCAATTGGAAAAGAAACAGCACAATTTATCGGGTAGAGCCGACGCCTGCCAATTTCAGCGAAGAACACTATCAACTTTATAAAAAATATCTGTTAGAACGCCATCCAGACGGTGCTATGACATGCAATAGTCCAGGGCAATACACTCAGTTTCTCACCTGTGACTGGGCTGAATCGCAATTTATAGAGTTCCGCAAGGATGGCCGATTAGTTGCGGTGGCTATTAGTGACCTACTGCCAAAAGGCACCTCTTCGGTCTACACTTTCTACGATACCGAGTTAAGGCAGGATGGATTGGGAATCTTTGCCTTAATGTGGCAAATCTATTATACCAGGGAACTGGGATTAGATTGGGTCTATCCAGGATTCTGGATCGAAGAGTGCAAGAAGATGCGTTATAAATCCCGGTTCCAGCCTTTTGAAGCTTGGGTCGGACAGCAGTGGATCAAACATACCGATATGCTAAATAGTGATCCCTAATACTCCACTTAGCACTAGGAGCTGGTAAAATCACTGGTCTCTAACAAGTTTTTTTCGTCGTTTATAGGTCACTTGAGGTTGTGTTGGTTTCTGTTTTTCTAATCCAATTGAAGCCTTCAAGAATGGCCCATCCATCCTATCAACTAGCTCTTCACGCAAAATAAGTACATCTGCAGGTGCATCAATTCCAAAACGAACATTGCCATTGTCAACACTCAATATTTTGAGAGTTACCGTTTCACCAACTTGCAGAGACTGATTTTGATGACGGGTGAGTACCAGCATTGACTACCTCCATGGAGTGCTGATGAAACTGGTTTTATTCCTAGAAAATAATATTAGAGCTTACCATACTGATAATACATCACCTGTCAATCAGGTCTACTAAAAAGACAGAATATTTTTAACTTCACAGTGTTGATTTGAACCAGTACAAATAACCACTTCTTTAACTTGACGAAACGGGTGAGAGTAACTACATTAGTATTTAATGATATTCTTTTTTGGTGATTAATTATGAATGAAATGTTGGAAATAAGCTGCACTGAACTGCGCGAATTAGCTGAAGCAAATCCAGTTGAAATCGAAGTTATCATAGAGATGATGATCGAATCGGACACAGAACTCTGCAAAGACAATAGCTAAATCTCCCTCCCCTCACTTTCTAATAAAAAAAGCCCGCCATTTAGCGGGCTTTTTTATTGATATCAGTCGCTTACTTAATTGACTGATAATAATCCATAAGGATCTGTGCGACCTCAGGACGAGAGAACTCCTTGGGTGGGGCAATGCCCTGTCCAAGCATTTCTCGAACCTTGGTGCCTGATAGTAGGACAAAGTCCTCTTTTGTGTGATCAGGCGCTTCGCACATCATCACGACTTTATTCATTTTCTTTGAGTAGGCTGTGTGGTCAGCTTTAAAGATCTGAATCTCCATGGCACCTTCTGGAACTTCTTCTTCGAAGATGGTCTGAGCATCGAATGCACCATAATAGTCGCCCACACCAGCATGGTCACGACCAATAATGAAATGGGTGGCCCCCATATTCTGGCGAAAATAGGCGTGCAATACGGCTTCGCGTGGTCCAGCATAGAGCATGTCGAATCCGTAACCAGTTACCATAGCGCTGTTGGGTGGAAAATAGAGTTCCACCATCTTGCGTATTGCGTCATCACGCACAGGGGCAGGAATATCGCCTGGCTTCAATTTACCCAACAGCATATGGATGACCAAACCGTCGCAGCCTAACCGGTCCATCGCCATGTGACAGAGCTCTTCGTGAGCCAGATGCATCGGATTACGAGTTTGGAATGCAACAATCTTATTCCAGCCATGCTCCTTGATCTCATTACGAATTTCGACAGCAGTACGAAAGGTATCTGGAAAATCGGCTTGAAAGTAGGAGAAATTAAGCACTTGGATAGGACCCGACACAGCAAAGCGGCCCTGGCTATTAAACGCGGCTACGCCTGGATGTTCCCTATCAGCTGTGCGATAGACCTTATCGGTCATAACCGCCATCTGTTCATCACTAACCTCTTCAATGGCCTCAATATCCATCACGGCCAGAACTGGATTACCTTCCACATTGGGATCTCTTAAGGCGATCTTTTTGGCATCACCTATGGCATCCACGCTTTCTAGTAGACAGAGCACTGGCACCGGGAAGAAACTACCATCCGTAAGGACCATCTTCTCGGCAGCGCCCATGGCGTCAGCGACATTCATAAAACCCTTCAAAGGATTGAAATAACCTGCCCCCATCATCACCGCGTTTCCAGCAGCTTGGGAACTGATCACAACAGAGGGTAGAGATTCAGCCTCATGTGAGAGTTTGTGGTGAGTATCGGGGTCGTAGACAAACAAAGGTTGTAATTCTGCGGAGCCAATGGGGTTGATCATAGTGTTTCTTCTCCTTCGCTTCGATCGCTAAATTTTATTTGTTCGATTTGCTACCTTAGGGGTTGCTAACCGAACCAGCCCATTTACAGTGAGTGAATTGCCTATTTTATTTTGCTGCCCATACTTATGGCAGATTATTTAAATGCGCCGTAACACTCTGTTTATTCTAAAAATAGCCAAGCTTTTAGCTCATGCTAATATTCAAACAGCCCATACCCTACCACAACCTGGGAGTTATCCCACCCAAGTTATTTTTTATGTGCTCAGCAAAATATCTGCTCTCAATGTGGATTTCGCAGTAGATCAGCCAGACCACTGACTCGTTTCATACGACTACCCACAGCAGTTTTAAAGACCGACTCAGGGCCTACCAGTCTGAATTGACTTTTTGATCGGGTAATCGCGGTATAGAGCAGTTCTCGGCAAACTATTGGAGCGTCTCGATCTGGTAGAAGTAGCAACACCTGCTGAAACTCAGAACCTTGGCTCTTGTGCACAGTTAGGGCATAAACTGTTTCGCAAAACGGCAATCTGGAAGGGGGCACCCAGTGTATGTCGGTATCACGCCCTATAAAGGCAACCGATAACTCACTAGGTTGATCAGGATGGGGCAGCACAATCCCAGTTTCACCGTTATACAAATTGAGTTGATAGTCATTTCGCGTCAGCATGACCGGTCGGCCGATATACCACTCCCGATTATCAGGAATGAACCCTTGCTCTTTCAATCTCTGTGTGATGGCGAGATTGAGCTGCCTCACACCAAACGGCCCCTCCCGTAAGGCGCAAAGAATGCGAAATTTCTGCAAAGTTTCGAATAGAATTTTTACCTCGGCTCCCGCCTTAATTTGAGCAAAAAGTGTGGCGAAATGGGTGGCGGCCATCGCAATGGCATGATCTTTACCGGCCAGCCAACCCAACTCATCTTCCTCAGCTGATGTGCGCAACAGCCCTATCGCTTCTGTGACCTCGCCATGATTAACCGCCCTGGACAGCTTCCCGATGGGACTTTGCGCAGCAAAGCGATAACTATGTCGAAGCAGGACAACACTATTGCTCAGGATATTCCTTGCGATTGAGGCACTTTGAATCGGCTGCTTGGTGAGTTGTTCAAGCTTCAGGGCAAAACTAGGGTCTGGAGCATCACAATCCAAGCAGATATCGCCAAGTACAGAGCCAGCTTCTACCGAGGCCAGTTGGTCCCGATCACCAAGCAGAATCAGCCTTGCCTGCCCCGGTAAAGCATCAATCAGTTTGGTCATCAGAGCCACATCAACCATTGAGGCTTCATCCAAAATCACCACATCAAATAGTAAGGGGTTTTCCCGATGATAGCGAAAGCCTGTGCCCTGCCGCTGAACTCCAAGCAGACGATGCAGCGTCGAGGCCTGCTCAGGAATCGCATCAAGCTGTTCTTTACTAAGGGGAAGTCCAGATTTAGAGGCCCGGATCGATTGCTGCAAGCGGGCAGCTGCCATGCCGGTTGGAGCGGTAAGAGCAATGCGCAGATGAGTGCCCTCTGGTTGTTGACGCAATAGGGCGAGAATGCGCACAACCGTTGAAGTTTTTCCGGTACCTGGACCACCAGAAATAACACTGAGATTGCGCAACACAGCGGTGGCCGCCGCACTCTTTTGCCAATCCACTACCTGACCTTTCGAGGCCTCAAATAGTGCATCGAGACCGTCACTCAAGCATGAGTAGTCAACCGATTGTCGCTCCTGTTGGGAGCGCTGAATCAATGCCTTACTCAAACGTTGCTCATAGTCCCAGTAGCGATAAAGATAGAGCCTATTTTGTCGATCAAGCACTAGCGGCTGCCAGGCACCAGGGGGGGTAACAACCCCGCTTTCCAATAAGGCACTCCGCCACTCAGCAAGGGGAGGTGCCTGGATCACTCTCTCAGGCGTGGCGAAGAGTTCTCTTCCTGCAAGCGCATTCAAATCGAGACAGACATGCCCTTCACTGGTTGCATGGCTCGTTAATGCAATAGCTAAAATCAGCGCTTTGCTTGGTTTCGACGCCTCGGCCATCAAAAAACCGGCAAGGTAGATATCCAGGTGACTCAGTGAATGATGGCAACGTAAGTCACGCAACAGTTGTTCAAACGCAGGGATGCTTTTGTGTGGGCTTTGCAGAGAACTCATTTAACACCATCCACCCACTCATCCAACGCGGCAATAAATGCCGCAGACGGCCGTTCTGCGACGATTCCCAAGCGCTGAGCATCTTGTGCCCACATACCGCGTAGGAAGAGATAGAAAACACCGCCAAAATGGCGTTCATAATCGTAATCAGGAATACGCAGCCGCAGATAGCGATGCACAGCCAGGGTGTAGAGCACATATTGCAGGGTGTAGTGGTGACTAACCATCGCATCACACAGCGCCTGACTATGGTAGTCAGAGTAATCCATTCCCAGCCAGTTAGATTTATAGTCGGCCAGATAGTAGCGTCCCTGCGCCTCAAAAACCAAATCAATAAATCCTTTGATGAAACCATCCAGCGTTTCGCTCTTTAAACCACTCAATCCGTCGAGTAACGCCTGAACATTGGAAAAATGGTGCCGTTCCGCCAGATTGCGGATCTGCATGGGCTCAAAAGCCGTCACCGGGAAATAGAACTCCATCTCTTTCAGGCACTGCTCTGAGGAGATTTGCCCCAACGTAAGCCCTTCGGCATTCAGTGGTGTCTTTAGCAGCTCAATCATCCAATCTGTCACAACAGATGTCCAACGCACGTCAATGGCATAGAGTATTAACTTCGCTTCAACCAATGCTTCCACCCGGCTGATCTCGGGTTGGTTAAAATTCAACTCTTCCAAGATAGCGTGCAGGCAACTGCCAGGGCCAGCCCCCCTGGGAAAACCATGAACATTTAACGGCTTATCATGCTCTTGCCAATAATCATCTATCGATATAAAACCATCATGATCCGGTAGATCTTCCGCCTGTCCTACAGCTAATGAAGAGAAACTGGAAACCCGTAGATGCTTTGCAAAACGGCTATGCACGCGTCTCGCCGGAGAGAGCTCTGGTGGCATCTCAAGTAGCAACTGAGCATTCGCTTCAAATTGCGGCATGGAAACAATCTTAATCGTTCCCTGCGCCATTTTTTGTAACTGCTCGAGCCTCTGTTCATCAGCGCAATTATCCAGTGACTTGGTATAGCCTTGCCACTCAGTAAGTGTCTCAGGCTGCTGCTCACTGTGTAACAACCAACTAAGAGCAGAGTGTCTGCTCCGTTCATTCAACCCCCAGGGCAGATAGCAACGAAAACGAGATCGAGTTAAGGCGACATAGAGCAGCCTTAAGTTTTCTGCAAAATCCTCCGTTTGTCGATAGATCCGATTTTTTTCGAATGACTCCGAACCAAGCTCCAGCACAGCCACTTCGTTCTCCTCTGGATCGTGAAATAGAAAAGGCCTGCCATCATTGCGTCCTCCGCCCTCATCCCACAAATAGGGACAGAACACGATGCCATATTCGAGTCCTTTACTGTGGTGGAGTGTATCAATTTTGACTAAATGCCCATCACTCTCCAGGCGTAATAGATGCTCCTCCTCCTGTGAACCAGATTGACGTTGGCGGCAGAACCAGGTGACCAGGCCTTCCATTCCGAGGCGCATGGCACTGTCCTGCTGTTGCAGCAGTTCGACCAGATGATAGAGATTGGTCAAGCGACGCTCGCCATCCTGAAATCGGAGGAGACGACTTTCGACCTCCAACGCCATCATCAACCCCCGAAACATGGCGATAAAGCCACTCTCCCGCCAAATCTTGTGGTAACTGAAAAATCGTCTGGAAATATCGCTCAATGCCCTTTCGTCACGATTAAGCCCGTCGATATCTTTGGCATCCCAGCCAAACAGCGGCGTCGCCAAAGCAGCCCTGACTAAGCTCCCACGATGCGGCTCCAAAAGCGCAATGAGCACTCGCTCTAAAATCTCAGCCTCATGGCTCCAATAGACGCTCTGTTGACTGCTGCGCACACTGTGCACCCCTCTCACCCGAAGTGCCTGGGCGAGGCGTGATGCCTGTTGATGCGTGCGTACTAGGATGGCAATATCGCTACCGCAGACATCCCGTTTGCCGATCTTCACCCTAACAGCAGAACTGTGAGATAAAATTTGTGCAATCTCTGATGCGGTTGCATCAGCAACTGCCTGACGAAGCTCCTCTAAATTTTGCAGTTGATTGGGAAAATGCCATATCTGCAAGGCAGCATCAGGCTTACCCTTTACACTTAACCCATCCATCTTTCGCGGTGCGCAAGCCGTCGGTTCGAAGGCGATACGCTTGTCAAAAAATGGATGGGGAGAGAGGCTAAACAGAGCATTGATGGCCTGAATCATATCTGGTGTGGAGCGCCAATTGGTATCAAGGCTATGCCGCTCCGCCCCAGTCGCTTCCTGGGCATGCAGATAGGTGTAGATATCGGCACCACGGAAGCTGTAGATCGCCTGTTTCGGGTCTCCAACCAAAAAAACAGCCTGATCACTGCCATGGTAAATTCGCTCAAGAATCTCATACTGTATTGGATCGGTATCTTGAAACTCATCCACCAAAGCAGCAGGATAAGCGTTACGCAACATCGTTGTTAGTTGGCCAGAGGCATCGTTTTGCAGGGCCAGTTGAAGCTGCAACAGTAAGTCGTCATAGGACCACTCTCCCGCTTCAGCTTGGCGTCTTGGCAGCTCTTCGATCAGGTAGTTGTAAAAGTCTTTGTGCAGCGCCATAACAGCCTGTTGATAGGCTGCCACACACTCTGTTACAAGAGGAAGAAATCCATTCAACTGACCGAAAAAAGCGTGTTTGGGAGGCTTTTTTCCAGATTTAACGGCATCTTCAATAATACTGGGGGTAAAGCGTTCAATCTTATCGAAAGGCTGCTCATATGGATTGCGCTGAAGCCAATGATCCATCTTGATGCACCATCCCTCCACCCAACCGGCACGATAAACATTGCCTTTCAAAACGGAACTATCGCTCAATAGTGCCAGAATATCGGGGCGCTGCTCTTTCCACAATATGCGAAGTTTCTCTTTTACCGCGATAGCATGGTTCTCCAGCTCCATTAGATTAGCAGGCCACTCAGCACCTCTAACCTGAAGGTAGGGTTTACCCAAAGCGGGTTTAAGGTGCGAAAGCAGTTTATCTGGCGTTGCTATCCGGCTATGTAATGCCTCTAAAAACTGGGCAGGCAGATGATCCATCTCACGGCGCCAGAAATCGTCTGCAATCTGTTGCAAACGCTTTGCTTGGTCTGGAACCAGTGCTGTTTGGAACATCTGCCCACTCTCAAAAGCGAATTCGGTCAGTACACGCTGACAAAAGCCATGGATGGTAAATATTGCGGCCCGGTCGAAACTGGCGACCGCCAAATCAAGCTGCAAACAGACCCGCTCTTTGTCAGCAAGTTTCTGATATAGGGCAAGCAGCAATGGATCGCTTGAGTCACCACCCGCAAATAGTTGCCTGGCCTCAATGAGTCGCTGACGTATGCGGGTCTTTAACTCGGCGGTTGCCGCCTGGGTATAGGTCATTACCAGGATCGACTCCGGTGCTACTCCCTGCTCCAGCAATAGTCGCAGATAGAGACTGGTAAGCGCATGGGTCTTGCCCGTTCCGGCACTGGCTTCCACCAGATTCATACCCTGCAGAATAATCTGGTCGATATTCATCGCCATTCCAGATGCTCCATCAACGGCTGAAACAGCAATAGACTTATTTCGCTGAATGCTTCCCCAAGAGAGGGGCGATGCGGATTTAAGAGCCGGTTATAAACCTTATCAACATCACCAGGCTGATAGTTATTTCCAAACCACTTTTGATGTGCAGCCTGAAAGGCTTTCTCTTCGTCACTTTTTAAAAGTTTCTCCACATAAACCCAAGAGGTACCCGGATAAAAAGGCAGGGGGGATATCAGACCTCGTTGACGAGCCTGAATCAACGCTTCAAGATGGTGATCCGCCCGTTCCACTGGCTTGAAACACCCCTCTCTGTTCTGCTCAAACAACCATGTCTCACTATTGACACCCTGCGGTCTAAGCTGATTAAGCACCAGGTGCCTAATCCACTGAGTGATTAACTGATAGGGGTAGAGGCGGCTTGTGCTATAGGCGATCAGACCTGATTGATTAATCTTGCGCAGGTGCCCCCTGAGGCGATAGTGCTCAATAGAAAGGTCAACTTCGAGAGGCTCTGGTAGCCACTCCCTCTGATGCAACCTAATCCGCTGCGCCATCTCTTGGGCCTGAGTGAGCATTTGCCTGAATTCCAATTGCCCTGCGTTGCCGTGAGGCAGAACACCACAAGCATGAAACCGCTCAAACAATTTCTCAGGTTGCGACCCCTGGAGTAATAGATCGACCAATTGCAGTTCGAAATCTGCGCGGCTGAAGGATTCAAGGGAGAATATCTCTCGCTCTTCGGGGAGTAACTGTGCCGGCTCGAGACTCAAACCCACTCTTTCACGAACGAAGCCTCGCTGGGGATTTTCGAAAAAATACTGTAATTCATCCAGTTCGATTTCACACTCTGGCTGGGATGGTTCAAGAGGACGCCTTACTAATGGCTGATCCTCCCCACGGCCTCGTCCTAACTCCATGGCAGCTTCACGCATCTCCGGGGAGTAGCTGAATAAACCTGTACCCTCGCGAAAATAATCGGTTGAAAAAGGCTGTAATGGATGATGGTGAATAATCTCAGCAACTCCCTTCTCACCCAGCATCTGATGCAAGCAGTCGCGCAGTTCATCCACAACCACCGAGGCAGGCATCAAGCTATTATCACGTTGATTGCGCCCTTGATAGCTAATCAACAGACGATCTTGTGCGGAGATGAGGGTTTCCAGAAACAGATAGCGATCATCTACCCGACGTGAGCGATCACCAGCGCGAAATGCCCCTTTCATCAGATCGAATCCCAACTCCTGCTGCTGCCGGGGAAAAGCGCCATCGTTCATACCCATCAGATAGATGACACGAAATGGCAAACTGCGCATGGGGGCCAAAGCGCAAATATTGACACCACCCCCAAGAAATCCCCACTCTGCCGACTGATCAAAGAACTCTTTCAACCGGTGGCGAATCACCGACAGCGGGACAGGCTCATCAAAACCTACCTGCTCAGCCTCCTGAACCACTTGATGAACAGACTCTCTAACGGCATCAAGCGCATCCAGTGGATAGATCCCGTGCCAAAGCTCATCACCATTCACAGGCAGAGCATAACCCAACATAAGTTGTTGTAAACCGGCTTTCCAGGTATTCCTTTCTTCTGGGGGGAGCCCCTGTTTCAGCTTGCTCTCCCCATCACGTCCCCAACGGATGGCAGCCTGATCAAGCCACTGGGTTACCTTTTCCAGCCCGGCCTCATCCAAACCGAAACGCATGCGGATAGGAGGCAGCTCCAGCAAACTGATTAACTCTGCCACACCATAGCGTGAATTGGGTAGCGTCAAAATCTCCAATAGTGCTGTCGCGAGTAAATTGCTCTGCTGCAAGCTGGCACCGCTAATACGAAAAGGGATTGAAGGACGATCCCCTGGTGTAGAAAAGACCGCTTCTACCAACGGAGCGTAGCGATCGATCTCAGGCGTCATCACGAGAATCTCATTTGGACGAAGACCGGGCAGTTCATCCAATATTCCCAGTAATTGATCGTAGAGCACCTCGACTTCCCGCATCGGGCTATGGCAGAGATGAAAGCTGATAGATTGATCCGCCTGGCTTCCAGATTCTGGTGACTGGAGATTCAAAATCTGATTTTGCAGTTGTTGCAGCAAAGTTGCTTCCGTTGTCGATTGAAACAGCTCGACTCCGCCAGGATCCATTTCATTAATCGCAGCAAAAAAATCTCTTCCCTGCCGCCCCATAGAAGCTAATAGAGGATGCCCCACATCCAGATAGAGCTCCTCACCTCCAGTACCTAAGGAGAGGCGCGCTTTCTCCGCTGGCGTGACAATCTCCGCCCAGTGAGCCTCACAAGGATTCAATAAGAAAAGATGAACATCCATCCAGGAAGCGAGTCGACGCACGATTTCCAGATAGCCTGGTGATAGAGTTGGAACGCCGAAAATTGAGACGCGTGAGGGAAAACCCTTTGGACGTGCAACCGAGGATGTGTGCTGGTAGAACCGCTGTTGCAGACTAACCCAGTGCATCGGATCTTGCGTGGTCAGGCGCCGCCAAAGAGCAGCTTGCCAGCCATCACCAGGAACTGCGGATCGCCCCTCCTGCCAAGATAAAACCCAATCCGGACGATAGAGCAAATAGCGGTCATAGAGTATGGCCAGACGCTGTGCCAATTGGAAGCGCCGCAAATCATCACCACCTGACAGGTAATTTGTTACTACCGCATATTCAGGATGGCTCTCGACAACACCTAACTCAGCAAAAATGCGCCAGGCAAGACGCTTTGGCTGATAGTTATCCTGGGGCGGGACCTCAGGCAACAGCTGCTTGAATAACCGCCAGATATAGGATGCCGGCAAAGGAAAATCGAGATTCCCACAGATACCCAACTGGCTAGCAATCTGCTGTGACAGCCAGCGAGCCATTCCAGGATGCTGTACCACAACCACTTCCTGTTGCAGTGGCGTAGCCAGGGGTTCTAAAAACAGTGCACAAAGCAGCTGTACCAGGGATTCAAGCTGATTAGATTGATAAAGCCTCAACATGAGGCAGCATTCTACTCTTCTACTCGGGTTGGAATGCAATAATTGAGTGCTTCACCACAACTCTATTATTAGGGTGAAAGGTAACTAAATATGCCCAGTCCCGAGTTTCGGGGCAAATACAACATCCATGATTTCCGACACCTTGTGATGTACCGTTTCAAATAGTTGCCCTATTTGCTCTTTTTCCAGGCCAGGGATTTTCCAGACAATCTCATCGATATTTTCACATGCCTCTTCCTGATCAAGCCCTTTGATCTCGGCATCCGCTAATGCTGCTGCCACATAGAGCAGGGTAGATTCCAGCTGATATTCTCCAGCTTTAACAGGGTTATGATGACTACCTATGACACTCGCAATAATTTCTGGCAATCGCCACTTTCTTAGGAGTGCTTCACCCACTTCCATGTGGTTAAACCCAAGAATTTCTTGTTCGGCTTCGACTAACAGAGCATAATCACCCTTTGTAATCAAAAGAATATCTCTCGACTCTTCGGGAAGCTTGAGGTAAATCGCCAACCGACCAATATCATGTAACACTCCCATAACGAATAACCTTTCGCTATGTAGGACATGACACTGTTTTGCCAACTCCCCTCCAATCACCCCCGTGGTAATGGAATAACGCCAATACTCAGCCATATCAACCAGGTCAGACGGAATGCCCGTGAAAACCCTTGCTGCCGTTGTTGCCATCACCAGATTACGCAATTCATTGGTGCCAACTACGGTAATCGCTCGAGATATCGTATCCACTGGCACTTTTAGATTAAAAAATGCGCTGTTTACGATGCATAGCAGACGTGCCGAAAGATCGGAATCTTGGGAAATAATATCCCCTAAGGTCAATGCGGAGTAATTTGGTGCATCAATCAAGCGATTTACCTTAATGCAGACGTCAGGCAACGAAACCAAGTGATCGATTTCAGTGACAAGTTCTTGCAGAGTCATGAGATCTACCTTATGAAGAGTAGTTAAAAAGCCAGATAAATCCCTTAATGCACTGATATTACGGGGGGTATCGAGATATTCATCAACACCCAATTGGGGTATTATCCGATCTCTACCTTATAGTTAGCGACAATGCGCAAGGAAGCTTGACAGAAACCTGGACCAATGAGTTCCGATTTAACGATTGAACCTAAAAAGATCAGTTTTCTTTAAAATCAGGAATCTGCTATTAGAATGGAGCGATCAACTGATTTTTTAGGTTGCATCACGCACGCCAAAATATAGACCTGGAGTTAGCAACATCATGCCCTTTTATATTTTCAAGATCGGTGCAGACCATAAAACCGAATACCTTGATGAAATGGATAAATATCGTCCAGCACGGGAAAAACTCAGAAGCCTTCGAGAAGCCCATAAATCCAATGACGGTGTTACCTATCGCATGGTTTTTGCCAAAACTATCGGCCAAGGGGAGACCTTGCTTGCCCCCTCCACCCGCGATGAGAGGATTATTGGTGATGATTGAGGCGACTACCTCCCAAAGTATAACCCTGGATTTATTAACTTTGTTTACAAGATATTCATCTAAGTGTTTCTTCATGCTACTCTTGAGGGGATAGGTCAAATAGCATAACCTAAAAACCAAGTAATCCAGTAAACGCCGTCTTATCAGGCAATATTGCCACTGATCCATCGAAGGACTCATCAATCGTGTCAACCCAGGACAGAAAAAACAAATACCGGAGTCAGTTTCAGCCACTACTAAATCGTTGCCGAGATACTTCACTCGTTTTCATCAATGCCCTGATGACGGAACTCTTTAACAATACTGACAAGGCACTCACCAGTTTTGCACAAAAAGCTGAGACCAATGAGGTGCAAAACCGTTTCTTCGAAGCTATGGCAATGATCCGCAATCGTCACGGCTTAGTTGAACACGAATTCCGCGAACTGGTAAATGAAGGTTTTGAAAAATTTTGGAAAGATCAACCAGATACAGACTATTTCTCGAGTCTTGATGAAGATACAGAGTTGGAACTGGTCGATCAGGATGCGATGGATGTCACCACCGTACTAGAAAACATGGTCAGCCGCACAGTGGGCGATCACCGATCTCAGCTATATGCGTTGGGACAGCGCCTGAGCGTTGTCAACGGTGGACAGAGCGTTAAACACAAGCAGATCCCTTCCGGCCCCCATCATCTCGCACATGCTTTTAATGAAGCAATTGATGCTTTGGACTTGGAAGCTCGCATCAAGGTGATTGTACTGGCGCTGTTTGACAAATATGTCCTAAAGCAGCTTGGCTCCATCTACGATGATTTTAATAATAGCCTGAAAGAGGCTGGCGTACTGCCTCACCTGCGCCCCTCAATTCAAAAATCACCTGACGGCAGAGAGGCTGCTGAGGACGAACAGTCCGAAGCCCTACCTGAGCAATCCCAGGAAGAGCTGGGTGAAGAGATTTTTGGGTCGATTCTCGAAATGATGGCCAATAGGCGCCGCGTATCACCAGAAAAGACCAAGGCCAAAGCAACGGCAGCACAGGCTGCTGGACGCCAGTTAGGTGCCGCCCCCCCTGCTACACGCGAAAATCTGGTCAGCGCTCTTGATCAGATACAGCCAGAGCAACGATTTGATTATATGCCGGATATCAATTCTCCTGGAACGGCGATATCCAACATTGAAATAGATGAACAATTCCTGATACGAGTCAAGCATACACTGGCCGAGGAGAGACATAAACTCTATGCCGAAGTCGGTGCTGATCGCTTGGAAGCAGCTGATGAAGATACCATTGATCTTGTCGGCATGCTATTTGAGTATATGCTCAATGATCCTGTCCTGCCTGCTGTTGCCAAAGCACTGATCAGCCACCTGCATACACCCTACCTCAAGGTAGCGATCATAGATCGAAAACTATTGACCAACAGTAATCACCAGGCCAGACAACTGCTCGATTCTCTTGTCGAAGCTGGCAGTCACTGGATTGATGAGCGCAATCTTAAGCGTGGCATCTATCCCGATATGCAGAATGTAGTCGATCGGGTGCTTAAGGAGTTTTCAGATGATGTCAGTCTATTCGGCGCTCTTCTGGAAACCTTCAAAAAACGTATGGATGAGTTCAGGCGCAAAACGGATATTCTTGAGAAGCGTGCCCAGGATTCCATAAAAGGTCGTGAAAAGCTGAACATCGCCCGCCAAAGGGCCTCTCAAGAGATGAAAGCCCGCTCATTCAGTGAGAACCTTCCCAAACCAGTTAAGGAATTTCTTGATCAGACCTGGGTAGATAAACTCATTTTTATACTATTGCGCCATCCTGATGGAGAGATGAGCGAAGACTGGAAAGAAGCACTACAGATCGCGGATGAGATTTCCTGGACCTTTGAACCCAAAACCACACAAGAACACGAAGAACTGGAACAGTCACTACCCGAGCTACGAAAAGCTATCGAACGGGGGCTAGCCTCCTTGGGGGGATTCCATCAGGAGAAGAGCCAAACTCTGTTTGAGCTGCTAAGCAGCGCCGATGCAGCCATCCTTGCTACTGAAC
Organism: Candidatus Thiodiazotropha sp.; assembly: GCA_037382065.1. Lineage (GTDB taxonomy): Bacteria > Pseudomonadota > Gammaproteobacteria > Chromatiales > Chromatiaceae > Thiodiazotropha. The sequence goes on from JARRQF010000029.1 coordinate 23,197, forward strand.
AGGCATCCAGCTTACTTTCTGAGGAAGCTAACGATTCAGCGGCCGCCGAGATAGGCAATAAGCCTAAATTAGAAGCGGTACCAAGCAAAGAAATCGACAACGAGGATGAAGAAGCACTTCCTGAAGATGAGGAAGCTATGATGGAAAAATTACGCAAGATTCGTTTCGGCACTTGGTTTGAAATTCATGACACTCACAGTGGAGAGACGCAAAAGGTTAAACTATCTTGGCTAAGCCCACTAACCGCCTCCTGCATGTTTGTTGATCGGGCAGGCGTACAAACAGCGATTAAACCTCTCAGAACACTCGCCCAAGAGATACTTAACGGTGAGTCAACTATTCTAGAAGACAGCAATGACCCCTTTGTTGAAAGAACCTTGCATGCTATCAGACGCATGTTGCAACGCTCACTGAAAACCACTGATGATATTGCCAGCGAACTCATTGATGATGAAAACAATAACGGCACTAAAGTCCTATAAAAATCAAGGAAAAGAAGACATGCAAGAACTTCGCAACTCACCTCGCAAGGTAGCCGATCAGATTCTGCTGGTCTCAGATCAGATCACCGGCACCCCAATAGGTCGCGTTGTCAATATCAGCGCAGAGGGATTCATGCTATTGAGTGAAGAACCAGTCATTACCGGTTCTATTTATCAGTTAAATCTGACTGAACCTCAATGTACTAAAAAAGAAAACCCTATCCGTTTCAGTGCTGAAGCGGTTTGGAGTGCAGAAGCATCGCAACCAGACAGCTACTGGAGCGGTTTTCACATCATCGATATCGACAGTGCCGATATTCTCTACATTAACGAACTGACCCTACAATGGCAGACCAAATAAGGACTGCTAAGCGCACAAAGGAGAGCATTGCCATTCTACGCGATCCTTTGTAACAACAAAGCTGGGGCAAAAGAGCAGCGAGATTAGATGATTATCTATCTAGTGTGGTGCTTCATACAAATTGACGATGATAGCGTGACGCTAAGCGGTTAGCCGCTAGGCGCGTGCCGCCGGGAATGGCTTCTCCCTTTCCAAGGCGCGCAACAACGCGGA
>JARRQF010000030.1:0-28187 GCA_037382065.1 Candidatus Thiodiazotropha sp.
TCGAAACGACGATTGCCGATCAGAAGGTCGCGGATAATCAGCGGAGTCCACCACTCGCCGATAAGATCCAGTGTCCGTGCTATCGAACATGACATCTCAGAGAAATTGCTTCGTTTCATAAATGGTGAGTGTCCTCGTATTATTCTGTGATAAGTAGCAACAATAATGGAAAGCTCCATACTAGCCCCTGGCAGGCATTAAGAAACCAAGTCTATCTGGGTAGTGAAGCTTTTGTGGATAAACTCCAAAAACACATCAATTTGGAGAAGGATCTCGAAGAAATCCCATCCTTACAAAGACGACCGACCGCGATATAGCCATAGTCAAAGCATATCAAAGTGGTGGCTATACGCTAAAAGAGATTGGCCAATATTATAAATTACACTACTCTACCGTCAGCACGATTGATGCGGTTCGCACCGCTCACCGCATCCTACGCAATCACGAATTTTATCGCGACTTCAAAAAGAGTGACCCATCGGTTTAAAAATACCATGGAATATCTCACTCAAATATTGGCACAACATCGAAAATCATGATGCGGTTCGTACCTCACCACACCCTATGACTTTTGCGAATATTTGCGGCATACTTTTACAACACCCTCCCTTTCGGGAGAGGGCCGGGGTGAGGGGGATCCAATAACCGCTGAACTCGCTAAACTTCTCAACCAAAACGAGTCCTTTGTAGTGCAATTGCCCTGCCTGCCATAGTGTAAGAAAATTCTTATACTGAGAGGTGAAAAATCCTACGCATTCACAGGAATATCTTACGCTCTAAAAGTGGATATTTATGTCATAATAAAGTTGTCATCATCAAGGACGTACCAAAGGAATTTCAACTAGGGATAGTACAAGGAAGAAGAGCTTAGCCAACCAAGCCGATGACCATAAGCCCGACTGCAAGGATTGCCGTTGGGCTTTTCCTTTTCTGGGCCTAATAAAACCATCCAGAGGAGTTACGTAGGAATAGACCTACGGTCGAAAGAGATTACTCGCACACCTAAACACTGAATATTCTTACGATTAATGTAAGCTTTTGTGCCACAATTTAACCGTCGTCAACAAGGATGTACCTAAAGGACTTAAAGAACACTAAGGATAGTTCAAGGAAGAGAGGCTTTGCCAACCAAGCCGACGACGCTAAGCCCAACAGCAAGGATTGCAGTTGGGCTTTTTCTTTTGCACAATGAAATATCAGCCCATGTTATCAGGATCAAATGATTTTCATCAGATTCTACGCGAGAAACCCCATTCTTCAGGTTGGGGAGGGATAGCGTCCGCCATCAGGCAGCCTGTCTCGCTGCCTCTTTTTATTCAACCTAAAAAAATCAGTTGGCCGCTCCATTCTAATAACAGATATCTGATTTTGAAGAAAATAGCTTCGCTGGTTGTGGAAAATAAGCATAGCCATCACTGCGTTGTAGCTGTATGCAGTACCGATGGCTAATACCCTGGACAACGCTTTATCAGTGGATTCTTCTGTTTGTTCAAAACAAAAACGGCCATAGACACTGTCCTTTAAGGCGGGGTAGTTGTCCCCCGTGAAGCACGCTTGCGCTCATGCTCTTTGAGATGTTTCTTGCGGATACGGATATTGGTCGGAGTCACTTCAACCAGTTCATCGTCTTCGATAAATTCCAGTGCTTGTTCCAAGCTGTAGCGCAGTGCTGGAGTCAACATGATAGCATCATCCTTCCCCGATGCCCGAACGTTCGTTAATTGCTTACCCTTCAATGGGTTAACGACCAAGTCATTATCACGGGAGTGAATACCGACTATCTGCCCTTCATAAACCTCATCGCTTGGTGAGGAGAAGAGCCTGCCACGTTCCTGTAGATTAAACAGAGCGAAGCCCAGCACCTTACCCTGGCCATTGGAGATCATGACACCGTTTTTCCGAGGTGCAATGCCGCCGTGCTGCGCCACTCCATAGTGATCAAAGACATGGTAAATCAGGCCAGTACCAGAAGTATTGGTCATGAATTCCGTTTGAAAACCGATCAATCCACGGGAAGGTATGATGTAATCGAGACGAACACGACCTTTACCATCTGGCACCATGTCCTTGAGATCACCCTTTCGAGCACCCAGCGCCTCCATGATCGAGCCCTGATCTTTCTCTTCTACATCCACAGTTAACTGTTCGTAAGGCTCACAAACTTCGCCATCTATCTCTCGAAAAATCACTTCTGGTCGCGATACGGCAAGCTCGAAACCCTCCCTTCGCATATTCTCGATCAATACCGACAGGTGGAGTTCACCACGACCAGAGACTTTGAATTTTTCCGGGTCGGTACCCTCTTCTACACGCAAAGCCACATTATGAATCAACTCCCGCTCAAGCCGCTCTTTGAGCTGCCTGGAGGTCAGGTATTTCCCCTCTTTTCCAGCAAAGGGCGAGGTATTAACCTGAAAGGTCATGGAGACGGTAGGCTCATCCACTGTCAGAGGAGGCATGGCCTCAACATGATCCGGATCACAAAGGGTATCGGATACATTAGGAGCATCCATACCACTGATGGCAATAATGTCTCCAGCACTGGCCTGCTTAACTTCGAAACGTTCCAGGCCAAGGTATCCATAGACAATGCCAATTTTGGCGCGATGCTGTTCACCATCATATTTCACCACCGTGACCTGCTGATTCGGCTTGACACTTCCCCGAGTCACTCGACCGACAGCAATCGCTCCAACATAGCTATTGTAATCCAGATTCGAGATCTGCATTTTGAACGGACCATCGAGATTCACATCAGGTGCCGGACAATAATCGAGGATGGTTTTGTACAGCGATGTCATATCGCCTTCTGTAACATCGCTTTCATACCCCGCATAACCACCAACTGCCGAAGTGTAAATAATCGGAAAATCCAATTGTTCGTCACTGGCACCCAGGCGATCAAATAATTCAAATACCTGATCAACAACCCAGTCAGGGCGCGCCCCTGGCTTGTCGATCTTATTGACAACAAGAATTGGACGTAGCCCATGGTTGAATGCTTTTTGGGTAACAAACCGGGTCTGCGGCATCGGACCTTCCTGAGCATCCACTAATAGCAATACCGAGTCCACCATCGAGAGCACTCGCTCTACCTCACCACCGAAATCGGCATGGCCTGGGGTGTCCACGATATTGATGCGATAGTCATTCCAACGAATAGCAGTATTCTTGGAAAGGATAGTGATACCCCGCTCCCGCTCCTGATCATTCGAATCCATCACCCTTTCAACCTTACCAAAACGATCGCCCAGGGTACCCGATTGTTTCAGTAGTTCATCCACCAACGTGGTCTTACCATGATCGACATGAGCGATAATGGCGATATTTCTTAGCTTCTCAATCACAAAAAGGTCCAAACAGAAAAAAGTGGGCGGATTATACCGTTATATGCGACTTTGTTCTGGTATATTTAATACATATTTAATTTCAATTACTTACAAGACTATTCCAAAAAATCAGTTACAATCTCGCGACAACCCTCTTTTATTACAAAAGTTTCATAATTACCCACAGCACCTGTGGATAACATTGTTGATAACAACTGAGAAGGTGGCTCAAATCCAGCAAAACCGGGGGTCTACATTAAATCGTAAAGAAATTGAACGATTTGTAATACTACTTATTTATCAATAAGTTAAATAACATCACAAGAGATCAAAAAACAGCTAACAAGCAATAACGACTGGCCAGATACACCACTGTTCCTGCTGTGAACAGTTTCGTTAACTGATACTGAAATATCAGGTTATCCACCAACATAATTGGTTTAGGTTAAAAGTTGCGAATAATCTAATAGTTTGGAGTGCTTCTAAAGCTTGCACTCTGAGAAAATAATAGCCAGGATAGATTAATAGATAGCACGGGCAGCCATAAAGCCAGGATGGATTACAAAATCTGATACCTTTGTGCTAAGCGATAATCAACCGGCTAGACCCACGTTGGGGTGCTTCCTCAGCCTCGACCTCTGGAAGGGTTGGATTATGCTGGTGAAAGGTAAAGCACCAAGGTCTTGTCCAGGGTATTAGCCATCAGTTCTGCAGGCCGCTACAACGCAGTGATGGCGATGCTTATTTCCCACAACCAGCGATAGCATTGAATAAAAAGGAGACAGCGAGACAGGCCGCCTGATGGCGGACGCTATCCCTCCCCGATCTGAAGAACGGGGTTTCTCGCGTAGAATTTGATGAATTCATCCGTCCTTGCTCCACTACGCGAGTACTTGGCTACAAGAGTTATTGGCCAAAGCAGCTTCATCGATAGTATGCTGATCTGTCTCCTAAGTAATGGCCACCTGCTTATCGAAGGTCTCCCCGGATTAGCGAAAACTACTGCTGTAAAGACCCTGGCAGAAGCTATTGAGGGCGACTTCCATCGTATCCAGTTCACACCTGACCTATTGCCCTCCGATCTAATAGGCACGGATATCTACCGCCATGAGAAGGGAGAATTCGAGTTTCGACAAGGTCCACTGTTTCACAATATCCTATTAGCGGATGAGGTCAACCGTGCACCTGCCAAGGTCCAATCAGCCCTCCTAGAAGCCATGGGTGAGCAGCAGATCACCGTTGGCCAAACAACTTACCTGCTGCCTAAATTTTTTATGGTTCTGGCCACCCAAAACCCAGTTGAACAGGAAGGCACATACCACCTTCCCGAGGCACAACTCGATCGTTTTCTTATGCAAGCCAATGTGACCTATCCGAATCGTGATGAGGAGTTACAAATCCTAGAACTGGATAATCTCCAACAGAAACAGAAATCCACGCCACTCAACAAACCATTATCACAAAAAGAACTGTTCGACATTCGCCAACAGGTCAGCGAACTCTATCTGGACCCGAAACTCAATAGCTATATCGTCGACCTTATTCAGGCCAGCCGCAACCCCAAGGCTTACGACAAGGACTTGGCCCGCTGGTGCCGTTTTGGCGCTTCGCCCCGTGCCACTATTGCGCTAGCCCGATGTGCTCGCGCCAGGGCCTGGCTGGACGATGAAGAGTTCGTTGCCCCTCATCACATTCAGTCAGTTGCACCGGCTATCCTTCGCCACCGCATCTTGATGACCTTTGAAGCAGAAGCAGAAGGAATTACTACGGACGATTTTCTGTCACGTCTGTTAGACATGGTTGCCATTCCCTAAATAAGGTTTGCTACTCAGCCATTATGAGTCTCTATCCACATATTGACGACCTTCTTGAGCTGCGTCATCAGGCCCACACCCTGGGTCTCGCTTCGCGCCATCGGGTCAATAGCAGCTTCAGTGGTCTCTATGCCTCGGTGTTTCGTGGCACCGGCCTCGATTTTGAAGAGGTCCGTGAGTACCATGAAGGAGATGATATTCGTAATATGGAATGGAACATAACGGCACGCACGAATACCCCTCACCTAAAAATATTTCATGAGGAGAGAGAACGAAGTGTGGTGTTGTGCATCGACCGTGGACCTCACATGAGCTTTGGAACTCGTGGCACTTTCAAATCGATCCAGGCAGCCAAAGCTGCAGCCCTGCTGGGCTGGGCTGCGTCGAAGCTGAATGACCGAGTTGGAGGCATGCTGTTTGGCGACAATCAGCAAGGTCTGCAATATTTCCAGCCGACCAAGGGTCGACGCGCTCTATGGCGTCTGTTACACGCTCTAACTAACGAAGGCTCCACCAATCAGCCCCACCAAGATTGCCTTACTGAGGCGTTGCAAAGGGCTGACAAAGGCACCGCCACTGGTTCTCTGATCTTTGTCATTGCCGATTTGAACCGGGAAATCATGGGTCTCCAACAGACCCTTGGACGACTCTGCCAGCGCCACACTGTAGTACTACTACCAGTCGACGATCCTGCCGACCGGGAGCTGCCCGATATGGGACGTGTCACATTTGTCGGCCCAGATGGTAACGCTATTGAGATAGATACCCGAGACAAAGCATCAAGAGAGCGTTACAGCCAGACTTGGCATAAGCGTCGCCAAGAGTTGACTAACTTGGCCAACCGACTTGGTATTCCACTGATGCCGATCGCAACCAATGAAGAGATACACCTGACTTTAAGCTGCGGTCTGGCAAAACATTTTGGCCGGCATTAAAACTTAGATTCCACAATTAACCGCTAAACTCTAACGTAAGGTAATGATATGTTGGGTCGATTAATGAATTTTATCCTTACCCATTGTGTAAACCCACTAACACGACAAGCATTTATGAAAAATCCCGACACATCCTGCGTTGCAGCCCTTGTTAATGGGACAACCATTGACGGCGGGCTGCGCCTTGTCTTGAGTCATTTGTGGGCCTCTGAAAACGTCAAACAGTATAGGACGCCACACTAGGTTAATGGACGCGCTACGCGACATTCACGGCATCGACCCGGCCTCTTGGTGGCCACTCGCCCCCGGATGGTGGGTGGTGATTGCAAGCGTTATTTTGCTACTGCTGATTGCCTGGTGGCTGATAAGACGCCGCCGCCTCTTCCCTTTAGGACGTTGGCAACAAGAGGCCCGGCGTAGCCTCATTACACTGAAACAGCGCATCAAACACGAATCCGCCAAACCAGTTGCCAGCGAACTCTCCGAGCTACTGAGACGTATCGCCATCGCCCGCTGCGGCAGAGAGCATACCGCATCTTTAACAGGTGAGGCTTGGCTCGATTGGTTGCAAAGCAATGACTCAACCGGCTTTCAGTGGCGGGAAAAGGGGCGATTGCTGATTGAGCTGCCCTATGCCCCCCCGAATCGTTCCGCCGATAAGGCGGCATTAACCCAGTTAATCGATGCCGCGATTCATTGGGTTAGCGAGGAGGACTGTCATGTTTGAGTTTCATTGGCCTTGGATGGCACTGCTACTAATCCTCCCCTTGCTGGTCAGGCGCTTATGGCCTAAATCCGCATCTGAAATGCATGAATCGGTAGAGGGGCTTCAGGCCACCCTGCTTCACCCCAACTTATCCCATTTAGATGCGGCCTTTCAGACCCGCCGTCCAAAGCAGCCTCTCAGTAAATACCTCTATATCGGATTACTCTCTCTCCTTTGGTTCTGCTTGATATTGGCTTTGATGCGTCCTCAATGGTTGGAGCCTTATACCGAGAACCGAACTGCGGGTTTCGACCTGCTGCTAGCGGTTGACGCCTCACACTCCATGGATGCCCTCGACTTCACCCTGAATAACAAACAAGTGAGTCGTATGCAGGTCGTCAAAGGGGTAGTCTCCAAGTTTATCGATGGACGGCAAGGGGATCGAATCGGTCTGGTGATTTTCGGCAGTCAAGCCTATATGCTCTCCCCCCTTACCTATGACAGGAAAGCAGTCAATAGTCTGCTGAGTAATGTCAGGCCACGTATTGCTGGGGATGGTACGGCAATTGGCGATGCGATTGGCTTAGGTGTAAAAAAACTGCGTGAACGCCCGAAGGGCTCCCGGGTGCTGTTGCTGATTGCTGATGGAGAGAGTACCGCTGGAACCATTCCACCATTAAAAGCCGCTCAACTGGCAGCACAAGAAGGCATACGCATCTACAGCATCGGCGTCGGCAGTGACACAATAAATGTTCCTATCTTGGAAAATGGTCGTATCGTGACCCGCCGCGACCTCGGCTTCAATGAACAGGCTATGCGGGAAATTGCTGAAGCTGGCAACGGTGCATATTTCCGAGCAACCGACACAGCCGCTCTGGAGAAGATCTACCAACAGATCAATGAATTAGAAAAGACCGAGGCGGAATCACGCACGGTGCTTATTCCTCAACCACTTTACTACTGGCCTCTTGGATGCGCTCTCATGTTATTGCTGATTCTTGGCATCTACCCTGAAGGTCGACAGCGTCAGCTAAAAGGGGGCGGATATGCCTGAAAGCGCCTTTCATTTTGCACGCCCAGAGTGGTTGTTTGCTCTGCTCCTTTTGATACCGGTACTGGGATGGCTGATTTTTAGTGTGGCGCGGCCAAGCAAAAGCCTGATCCAGCGCTATGCTGACGAACAGCTACTCCCTCACCTCACAGGCATCAGAGAGCTGAATGTACATGAACACTGGAATCGCTTCACCCGTTGGGGGCTATTGTGGATACTACTGGTAACTGCCCTGGCTGGACCACGCTGGGGCTTCACCGATATCGACGCCTTCGCCCCAACCAGCGATCTGGTTATCCTAATGGACATCTCCCGTTCAATGAATGTAGCTGACACCCCGCCATCCCGTCTGGCGCGTGCTCGCCAAGAGGTACAGGATCTAGTGATGCTCAATCATGAAATTCGCATTGGGCTGATCGCTTTCGCCTCGGTTCCCCATGTCGTAACGCCCATCACTGAAGATAGCCTGAGTATTCTAAACGCTCTGCCCGCTGTGACATCAGATCTGGCAAACTTGCAAGGCAGCCGTCTGGTTGCCGCCCTGGAGCGTGCCGAACTATTACTGAGGAGCGACACCACGAACAATACTCGAAGCATCCTATTGATTAGCGATGGAGATTTTGAAGAACCCGATTTACTTAAAAAGGTTAAGGCATTAGCAATTCAAGGCATCACTCTGCATACTCTCGGTATAGGCACTTCTGGCGGTGGCCCAATTCCTGCCTGGGTAGGACATAGCGATCTATTGCGAAATCGTAACGGCCAGGTCATTAAATCCAGCCTAAATGAATCTCTGTTGAAGAGTATTGCTAAGGCTGGCGGAGGTCAATATCAAATTGCTGACTTTCGAGACCAGGAGAGTCGCAACATCCTTGAGCTGGCAAGTGGCGACATTGGCACTCCCACACGTACCCAAGAGAAAACTCGGGTTTGGAGCGAGCAGTTTTACTGGCTATTGCTTCCCCTGCTAATGCTGCTTCTACCTCGTTTCCGGGCAATAGATCTCGGGAAGTCGTCATAATGTATAAACTCTACCCTCTCATCCTCTTATTGTGCCTATCCCCTGTAACAGAAGCTAATTGGTTTCTAAACCAGGAACAAAAGGCTGTGGATGATTACAAGCATGGACATTATGAAGATGCCGCCAAGAATTTCCAGGACCCCTATCGCCGAGGTATCGCCCACTACCGAACCGGTGATTATCAGAGTGCCATCAAGGATTTTAAACAAGTAGAGCGCAAAACAGTTAAATTGGATGCTCTCTATAATCTGGGAAATAGCCACTATCAGCTTGAGGAGTATCAAGAGGCTATCGAGGCTTATGAGGCTGTACTCTACCAGGACCCGGAATATGAAGATGCTCGCCATAATCTCGCTCTGGCGCGGGATAAGCTCGAGCAAGAACATGAAAAAGACAAGGACAAGGACAAGGACAAGGACAAGGACAAGGACAAGGACAAGGATAAGGATAAGGATAAGGATAAGGATAAGGATAAAAAGAAAAAGCAGGAGCAAGACCAGGGTCAAGAGCCTAAAGAGGATCAGAAACAAGACGAAGGGCAGAAGCAAAAAGAGGAACAAAAGCAGGACCAAGGAGGGGAGCAGAAAGAAGAACAAAAACAAGATCAAGAAGAGGAGCAGGAGAGTAAAGAATCAACATCTGGTGAACAGGAGCAAGAACAACAGTCAGGAGTATCCCAATCGAAGGATCAGCGGGCATCCTCGTCGGGCCAGCAGGGTCAACAGCAGGGAGACGATGCTAAAGAGGAGATCCAGACCTCAGAGCAGACCCAGCAGGATGAAACGCAACAGAAGAAAGGGAAATCCGATCAGCCCCATATGGATGAACAAGGCGCATTAGGTGAGCAGCAGCAAGCATCTGAAAGTGGCGATGATGATAAGCAGCAGAATTCTGAGAGCAAAACGCAACAACCATCCGATAAGATGCCTGAGAATTCCAATACAGCGGATGAAGATAAACGAAAAAAGAATCACTCCTCAACTCAAAATAAGCTCGGTAAGGATAGCGATGAGCGTAATCTGAACCCGAAAGACGAAAGCCGCTTTGAAGCTGTTGACCAGGTAGACCAAAGCAATCTCTCCCAACCCGAGCAAGGCGAAGGAAAGCGTGATGCTAATGGAGAGAAAAAAGCTAAAATCAACAGCAAAAACCTGCTAATGGAGCAATGGCTTGACCAAGTTGAAGGAGATCCAGCTCAACTGATGCAACAACAATTCAAGTTGGAAGAGTACAAATATCTTCGCAGTCAAGGTGGGCAAGATAGAGAGATGAGGCCTTGGTGACTAACCGAGGGTAGACTATCATTATCACAGAGACAGACAAGAATACCATCACAGAATCAACGACCCTTGTCTCCCTATAGGTCAGGCTGGCCGCCCCAGCAGAGACCCAGTCAATCACCACAAAACTACTATACCAATGAGGATACTCCCTATATCGAGACTGAACTCTCAATCAATACCCCCTATGTTCAGCAAAGTATCATGCTCAAGTTAAGCGTCATCAGTAACAATAACTTATTGACAGCCACGCCCCAAACACCTCAAACCAATAACCTACTATTCCAGCTGATTGATGGCCCAGTCACCTACTCACGCACTCTAAAAGGCAAGCGCAAGATCGTTAATGACTTCTACTATGAAGTCACAGCACTGAAACCAGGAGCTATTCTCATACCCCCTTTCAGCGTCTCAGGAGAAGAACAGACTAGCGGTTACCGTAGCAACAGAGCTTTTGAAGCGACGATGTCTGACAGCCTGAAACTCGATGTGCGAGACACCAATCCCACAAGCAGACCCTGGCTCCCTCTTGAGCAGCTTACGCTAAAGGTAAAATTGGCCAAAGATGTCAAACCTGCTGCGGGAAGGCCACTCCCTTTCACCATCGAGTTGACAGCCATCGGTATCGCAGGTGATCAACTTCCTAGCTTAGAGCAACAGCTTAATACGGATGCTTTCCGGGTCTATCGGGATAGAAGCCAAGTTACAACAATATTAGATAAAAAGGCCAACAGGATGGTTGGCCGAAGAGTTGAGACCTTTACCCTGGTACCACAATATGGTGGAGACCTAAAACTGCCGCAGTTGAGTATTAATTGGTGGAACACCCGGAACGGCATTGCTCAACGCGCCTCTGTTCCACTCCACCCTATTGCAGTAAGCGGCACTCGCAAAGTAACTAGTCTGTTTCGCTCAGACGAAGAGCGTTCTCTATTTCCTTCCGGGACATCTTCTGCATTTTGGATACCCCTGGCCATGGCATTTGGAGTTATCTTTGGGTATTGGCTGGCCATATGGTTTGCTCACCGAAGAAAAGGCACGGACCAGGTATCCCCGTTACAACCATTAATTGTGTTTTTTCAAAGTCCCATGCGCCGTTTAGCACCGGCATTCTCTCCCTTGAGGGACAAATTGCGCACCACCACAACCCTTCTCAACCCAGTCGCCCGATGGCATCGCTGGAGGCGCAAACTTGTCGGTGCTTTACCCTTATCCGTACGATTTTGGTTCTGTGTACGTTTCGTCGATGAAGAGAGCGATCCTGAAATCTGGGGTTACACGCTAAGATTTTTGGCCAATAAGCACATGAGCTTGCCGCTCAATGCACCTTTCAGCGTAATTGGAAGTCACATTATCGCTTTTCATCCCAAAGCAGAAGCCGAAAAAATACACGCTTTGATCCATGAGCTTGAGCAGGCGATCTATGGACGCAAAGAACTCGACTTTGAGTACTGGAAGGAGGCATTCAAACATGAGATACGACCCAGTCTGAAATTATGGCCCAGCAAATGCTCTGGAAAAAGCATTTCAGGCAAAACCTTTCTGCCGAGTCTCAATCCCGATAGAACAATCAAGGGTAGATCCTAGTGTGGTGCTTCCGAGAAACGCGATGAGCGCCGGATTTGTAGCCTCAGAGGCAGGATAAATTATTCGGCTAGACTACAACTCCATGCGAAAACCGATTTTCACTGTTCTCCCTGTCCAACCGCTTTGCGCAAAAAGAGTGCCGTAGTTAAAATAAGCTTCCAATCCCCGTTTGAATTTTGCGGAAGTACCGACCTTCAAGCGTAGATAGTCTCTGTCGGGATCACTGGTTACAACTGGGATGGCGTTACCTTGTGTATCATAGATAAAATAGGTATCAAGGAGTTGTGTTTCATCTTTGAATTCGTGCAACCAATCGAACCGAGAGTAGGGCTCAAAGGTACCCCAGTGCATAACCTGCTTATAGCTAAGTGTCCCCCCTAGATTCCAGGTTAACCAATGCCGATTGATAGCACTACTGCGTGTTACCCAGCCACTTCCCAAAGCACTTGAGTCTGAAGATTGTTCAGTAAATCCGCCAACATACGATTTAATATATTGCAGATCCATGCGCGGTCCGAAAGTCCAAAAGTTATTCTTAAAGTCATATCCAGAACCAAAGAAAAGGCTGAATTTATCACTATTGTAGTTAGCCGTCATTTCCTGATTAACCCATCCTATATCGTCAAGCTGATAACTGATCAGGCGACGTTGATCAATGTTATTAACGCCATAACTCGTTGCAAAATCGATAAAATATGGTTTTCTTCCTATATAGGTGCCATAGAAGCTAATGCTATAACCTTCTGTATCAAGGTTACCTTTACCATTAATTAAGGTGGAGTTGGTGTCGATATAACCAAGAGCACTGCCTAACACCAGTCGCTCAGTAAGACGATAGTCAGCGCCTAATGTGACGCCGTTGGTATCAAAATTGAGCTCTGACTCTGGATCGGCCAGACTATTTTTATTGGTGATAATATCTCCAGTAAAAAACATCCCAAAACTAGAATCGAGGCGCAACTGCTCAGCACTCAGGCTACTTTTCTGTATCCGTAGCTTCTCATAGGCGCTGGTTATTTTTCCGATGGGTAACTTTTGATTGTATATTTTTAAGTCTAACCCTTGAAAAGATAGGCCACGACTTCCGTTGCGCAAGGCTTTGATACGAGATTTCAAATTATTAATCTGTACCACCCCTCCCGCCCTTGCTACATTATTGGCTCTGCGAACAAATCTAGGCATGATTTGAAGCAGCGCTGAGGTGGTATGAGAATCACCCTGCAATGCGGCGTTAAGCAAGACGCGGCAGTCCTCCTCTACACGCTTGCTATTGTCTTTATTCAGGCAAGTCTCTGCAATGGCATTACTCGTTGAAACCGCATTCACATTGCCTGTTACATAGGGTTGCAGCAGGCCAGAGATATAACTAACTGTCGCATTACCCGAACCGACTAGAGCGGTGATATCACCAGCAGCGTCTTTCACAGTCGCATGTGTACTTAAACCCTCTTCAGAGAGTTGGGGTGTTGCAGAAACCAGTATGTTGCATGCATTACCTGAATCGAGGCATCCGTCTATCTGTTGTGCATAAACAAACTTTGAGCTAGGAAATAAAAAGCAAAGTATCAGATAGACAATAGCTGTTCGTTCTAAACTAATTTTTATGACAGCTTTGTCGAAGAAAATCATGGTAGTCCTTACCCACTATATACTTGTCGAAAATTTACCCGTTTTATGCCTTTTTATTGAATTACAAATCGCCTGGATATATTTAGCATAACTTTAAAACAGGGTATGGGTGCTAACAATATCGTCATTTCCAGGTGAAACCTTTAGTATTAATTATATATTTTGACGGGCTTTCAGGAAACAAAATCCCTCAATAAACCAAGAGCACTTGGAAAAATTCAGGATCGCGTGAAAAATGAGATAAAATATCACAGATGGATAAAGAACCCGAATTACTTCTAAGTATGTATGATAGCCTGTCGCTGAATTTTGAGGAATATGGCAATTATTCATGAATGATCAACATGACTTAAGCATCATCCTTGCTGGGCACTTTCCCATCATTTTAATGCGATCTCATGAAGAGGTACGAGCTTTGGGTCTGTTACGAAACATTGCAGTCCAACAAGACCGCCCTTTGATGATGTGGTCGGTCACTGATGGAATCAGACAGGATAAAGCCTCACCAAGCAGTACCACCATCAATTGGCAGGATGTGACTTATGAGGGACAGCAAGCATCCCAGCAGGATGAGACCACCAACCCTGAGTTAATGCTGGAGCAGATCATTCGTGAGAAAAATCGACCGATTGTTGTTCTGCTGGACTTTCATCCATACCTGACCAACCCAAAAGTAGTCAGACGACTCAGGGAGATATCTATCGGGCACCCCAAAAATGGTATCTCACTGGTGCTTTTGAGCCACGCCATTGACCTGCCCGCAGAACTTCAACGCCTGAGCGCCAGTTTTGAATTGTCACTGCCGGATACGCAACAGATTAAGGCAATCATCAAGGAGGAGATCAGCATTTGGTCACTGCGCAATAATAATAAGCCTCTTCGCGGTGACAAGAGTGCCTATCAGAAATTAGCACGTGTATTGACCGGTCTGACGATGAGTGATGTTAAACGACTAGTCCGTAATGCGATTTATGATGATAATGCCATTACCAGCAGCGATATTCCTCGGGTTATGGAGGCAAAGTACCAACTGATTGGTCAGGATGGCCTCCTCTCATTTGAATATGATACAGCTCGTTTTGAAGAGGTGGGTGGCTTCTCCCGATTAAAGGGCTGGCTCGACCTACGAAAATCAGCCTTTCTTGCAGATACCAACACTCTCTTGGACATGCCTAAGGGGGTACTGCTGCTGGGTGTACAAGGTGGCGGAAAAAGTCTGGTGGCCAAAGCAGTGGCAGGCAGCTGGGGGTTACCGCTTCTGAGACTCGATTTCGGCATGCTTTATAATAAATATATCGGCGAAACCGAAAACAATATTCGGCAATCCTTGAAGGTGGCTGAAGCCATGTCTCCCTGCATCTTATGGATTGATGAAATAGAGAAGGGGGTTGCGTCAGATAGCAGTGATGATGGTACCTCACGCCGAGTATTAGGCACCGTATTGACTTGGATGGCTGAACATGGAAAGCCTGTTTTTATTGTAGCCACAGCCAATGATGTACAGTCACTGCCACCAGAATTGATTCGCAAAGGTCGCCTTGATGAGATCTTCTTTATCGATTTACCCAAAGAGAGGGTTCGTCGCAGCATCTTGCAGATCCACTTAGAGAAGCGCAATATAAAACTCTCTCAAAGCGAACTAAAAGAGTTGGCTGCGGCCAGCGAAGGTTTTTCCGGGGCAGAGTTGGAACAGGTTGTAGTATCTGCACTTTACGCTGCACATGGAGCACAAATGACCGTGACATCACTGATCGTAAAGTCAGAACTGGAGCGAACCCAACCCCTCTCTGTGGTCATGGCAGAGAAGATAGCGGAGTTACGCCGCTGGGCGGCAGGACGCACTGTACCCGCAGATTGACATTAAATTATCACTTTCTCCCGCGCTACTAAAACACAAAAGCGCTGTATAATCCCTAATCCCATGATCCAACCAAAAAACATCTTCTCTTACCGTACCTACTGGGCCGCTCGTTTCGGTATTGCACCGGTTCTGCCTATGTGTAGGGAAGAGATGGATGAGCTTGGCTGGGACAGTTGTGATGTGATTCTGATCACTGGGGATGCCTATGTGGATCATCCCAGTTTTGGCATGGCACTGATTGGACGCTTGTTAGAGGCCCAGGGTTTTCGTGTTGGTATCATCGCCCAGCCAGACTGGAGTCATGCTGAAGCATTCCGCCAACTAGGCCGCCCGAATCTCTTTTTTGGCATCACTGCTGGCAATATGGATTCGATGGTCAATCGCTATACGGCTGACCGGCGTATTCGCAGTGATGATGCCTACACCCCCAATGGGGTGGCAGGAAAGCGACCAGATCGTTCGGTCATTGTCTACGCACAGCGCGCTCGAGAGGCCTATAAAGGGGTACCTATCGTCATTGGCGGCATCGAAGCCAGTTTGCGGCGTATTGCCCATTACGACTACTGGTCTGACAAGGTACGACGCTCCGTTCTTCCCGATTCCAAAGCCGATCTGCTAATCTATGGGAACGCCGAACGTGCCATTGTTGAGTTGGCACAGCGTTTGGCCTATGGCGAAAAGGTGGATCAAATCAAAGACATTCGCGGTACAGGATTCATGTGCCAGGAGATGCCACAGGGCTGGGAGGAGATCGACTCGACCCAGCTGGACCAGCCAGGTCCAAAACCTATTCATGCCGATCCTTATCAAAGTATGCCGGACTGCGATCAACACCACCCCATAACGCCTCATACAAGACCTCGACAACAGGTGCGCGAGCAGACAGTGGTGCGACTCCCCTCTTACGACCAAGTGGTCGAGGACGATGTAATCTACGCTCATGCCTCAAGAGTATTCCATCTTGAAACTAACCCCGGAAATGCACGTGCACTGGTCCAGCAACACGGCAAGCGGGATGTGTGGCTCAACCCTCCCCCATTACCGCTCACCACTGAGGAGTTGGACAAGATATATGAGCTGCCTTATACACGCGCCCCCCATCCAGCATACAAGGACACACGCAACCCAGCTTGGGAGATGATTCGTCATTCCGTGAACATTATGCGCGGCTGTTTTGGCGGCTGTACCTTCTGCTCAATCACCGAACACGAAGGGCGGATTATTCAAAGCCGCTCGGAAGACTCTATTGTGCATGAGATAGAGATCATCCGCGACCAGGTGCCGGGCTTTACCGGCAATATTTCAGACCTGGGTGGTCCAACCGCGAATATGTATCGCTTGGCTTGTCGGGATAAAAAAATTGAAGCGGCCTGCCGGCGCCTCTCCTGTGTGTTCCCGGGAATCTGCAAAAATCTCGACACCAACCACCAACCACTTATTAATCTCTACCGCCGCACCCGAAAGCTGCCAGGGATCAAACGTGTATTCATCGCTTCTGGTCTACGCTATGACCTGGCTGTGCGCTCACCTGACTATATTCGCGAACTGGTCACCCATCACGTCGGGGGCTATCTGAAAATCGCCCCAGAACATACGGAAAAGTCCCCGCTGGGCATGATGATGAAGCCGGGTATTGAGAGCTAT
Organism: Candidatus Thiodiazotropha sp.; assembly: GCA_037382065.1. Taxonomy (GTDB): domain Bacteria; phylum Pseudomonadota; class Gammaproteobacteria; order Chromatiales; family Chromatiaceae; genus Thiodiazotropha. The sequence goes on from JARRQF010000030.1 coordinate 16,858, forward strand.
GACCGGTTTAAAAAGCTATTCGATAAATACTCTATCGAGGCTGGCAAAGAGCAGTATCTGATCCCCTATTTTATTGCCGCTCACCCAGGCACCAGCGATCGGGACATGCTCAATCTTGCTCTCTGGTTAAAGACCCATGGTTTTCGTCTTGATCAGGTTCAGGCGTTTTTACCAACCCCTCTGGCAATCGCCTCGGCCATGTACCATAGTGGTAGAAACCCATTGCAAAAAATTAGCCGCACCAGTACCCAGGTCAGTGTGGTAAAGGGGTTAAAACAGAGGCGCTTACATAAAGCCTTTCTGCGCTATCACGATCCGAAGAATTGGCCATTACTAAGAGAGGCACTGGCCGATATGGGGCGTAGTGATTTAATAGGAAATGGAAAAAAGCACCTGATTCCCAATTGGCAACCCAAGACCAACAGGGCGCCAGAAAGGGCATCAACTAAGCCGATAAAACGAACCCGCCGTAAAGCAAAAATCACGCGAAACCGACCGCGCACATAAGCCGCCATATCCATCCAAATTAAACTATAGATATCAATTACTTAAAACCCACCATCCAAGACTAAAAAAATACCATTTCAGGCTTGAAAACTCCCCTATTCGGGACCATATTCAAAGTAGGGAGAGGCTGTTTATTGAGGAGGTAAATCATGAATATCACACGTTACGATCCCTGGCATTCAGTAGATGATTGGCGGCATGAACTGGACCGTATGTTTCATCCACTGCTACAGCATGGTGATGATACATCCCATGTGGTAGGTGGTGATTGGGCGCCCGCCGTTGATATCAAGGAAGAGGAGGAAGGATATCTCATCCGAGCCGATATTCCAGGCGTTAAACCTGAAGATATCGAGATCACCATGGAAAATGGTGTATTGAGTATTCGTGGCGAACGTAAGTTCGAAGAGACCGAAGAGAGGGAAAACTTCAAACGAGTCGAACGCTCACACGGCATTTTCTACCGCCGCTTCTCGCTTCCGGATAATACCGATGCTGAAGCCATTCATGCGACAGGACAAGATGGAGTCATTGAGATCACGATTCCGAAGACAAAAGGTGCACTGCCGAAACGGATTGAGGTGACCCATTAGTCCCAACCCAGCCTGGCGGCTTATTGGGTCGCCAGGTTGAAAACTCGAAACTTATCCACTAACTCAACAAGGTAGAAATGGGAATTTAGAATCGGAAAATCAAACCGAGGTTGGTTTCGAACTGAGGAAAAGCATCGCCACTGATTTGAAGGTTGCAGCCACCGTTGCAAGACAAACTGTCATTGGCATTGCGCAAGGTACTATAACCACGCATTTCAAATCGAATTCCAAATCGATCGGTAGGATACCATTTCAATCCGCCTCCCACACTGAGGGAGAAACGGGTTTCATCACCATAGCCTCTCTGCCCTGGATTGATATAGGTCATGCCAAGTCCACCCGAAAAATAGGGGGTGAATCTATCTTGAAAGACATCCACACTACCACCCATGCGAAAATAGTGTACGGCCAGATCAAAAGCATTGTTAGGATCAGTGCTATCTGCTAGCGACGTATTCTGATGGCTGTAGAGAAACTCGTAACGAGCTGTTTTTGAAGCAGGTTGACTGAGGGTAAAACCCCAGTTTGAGGTATTATCCAGAAATAATTCACGCTCGGTGGCATCACCTTCCAGCGTACCGCCAAAACGGTAATTGGTAAAAGGCTTGATCTCAAGCGCACCCCCTGCTGCTGAATTGAAGGAGCAGCCAATCAACAGAAGGTAAATTGTCAGTGGAAAGATTCGGTTTATCATCTGGACGCTAAAAAATTTATTCTGCACCTAATTATGGTAAAAAACTCAACAAATTTCCTGGCATCACTTCACATATTAGTTGCTTGTGATCTTAAGTGCCTGATCATAAAGCCTATTTTTCTTCTGGCCTGTAAGTTTTGCAGCCAGTGAAACTGCCTGTTTGAGAGGCAACTCTTCCAATAGTATAGCCAACATAACCTCCACATCCAACTCAATTAACTGCCGAGACTCTTTTTTCGCTCCAGCAAGGAGAATGACAAATTCCCCCTTACGCTGATCAGAATCCTGCTGGATCTTGTCTATGAGCGTCTCAATATCTCCCCGTAAAAAGGTCTCATGCCGTTTGGTTAACTCCCGTGCGACAACCCCCTCCCTAGCGCCGCCAAACACTTCAGCCATATCTATCAGGGTTTCGACCACACGATGATTCGATTCGTAGAATACCAGGGTCGAAGTGTTGTGAACTAAAGCGGCCAGCCAACTCAATCGTTGTGCCCGGCTCCTGGGTGGAAAACCAGCGAAGAGAAAGCGGTCTGTTGGTAAACCAGCAGCTGAGAGCGCAGTGACTATCGCACTCGTACCAGGGATGGGTACAATTCTTCCACCCTCAGCGGCAAAAGCTCTGACAAGTGGAAAGCCAGGATCACTGATTAACGGGGTTCCGGCATCAGAAACCAGAGCAATCGACTCACCGGCCTGCAGAGCATTCAACAAGGGCTCTAGCTGAGCCTGCTCATTATACTGATGCAAAGAGCGCATCGGTGTATTGATGGCATAATGTCTCAGCAACGGACGGGTATGACGAGTATCCTCGGCAGCGATGAAATTAACCTGTTTGAGTGTTTCCACCGCACGGGGGGTTAAGTCATCAAGATTGCCGATTGGGGTTGCAACAACGTAAAGTATACCCTTTGACACAGATGTTCCTGATTGTGAGACACTACACTGAATCCTGCCACAGATATCGAGCTATGCCTATTATTCGCCGTTTTACCCTACTACTGCTGCTATTACCCCTATTATTCACATTGGGATGCGTCACTGCCACCAAAGTACGCCCACTAAACGCCTGGCAACTGACCCCAGAACACAGACAACAAGTGATATCAATGACTGAGCGTGGCGACTATGCTGGCGCTGCCAAACTACTGGAATCATTTGCTGCGCAGAGCGGACCTCCACTTTGGGACCGGCTAATCCTGGAGGCTGCAGAGAACTGGCTCAAAGTTGGCGACCAAGAGCGAAGTCTCTCCTTGGTAAAACAACTCCTGCCTTTAGAGAGTGACCCGGATTTTACTCTAAAGCTGCGCTTGGTAAAAACTGAATTAGCGATACAGCAGGGAGACATTGAGCAGGCTCTTGACCTGATGCAGCTTGAACCGGCTCCAGATGCCCCCCTTGAATTACGCCAGCACTACCATCGCAACATGGCAGAAATCTTCCGCTTATCTGGCAACCTACTCGAGAGTGCACGTGAACTGGATGTACTGGATAAACTTCAGGAGGACGATATTGAGCAACGCCTAGCCACTCAGCAGTTACTGGTACAAACCTTATCGACCATGACCGATACGACCCTCACCTTGCTGCAACCCCAACCTCCAGCAACACTGATTGGGTGGATGGAGCTGGCGAAAGTGATCAAACTGCAAATCAGCGACCCAACAAAGTTAAGTAGCCGTCTGGCACAATGGCAGGAGCGCTTTCCTAATCATCCCGCGCTACAAACCCTGCTTGCCAGCTACATGGAACAGCGAGGACTGAGTCAAGATGACCATATTGCCATTCTTCTACCCCGCAACGGTCCCTATGTTCAGGTTGCCGCTGCTGTTCGCGATGGCTTCATGGCTGCCTGGTATCAGCAACCAGCTGAATCTCGGCCCAAATTACAGTTCTATGACAGCGGTTCACAGCAGGACATTCTGACTATCTACCAACAGGCCGTTCTCAGTGGCGCTAAGATGATTGTTGGCCCACTCGATAAAGATGCAGTAAAAATGCTTGCCCATATGAAGCTGCTGGATATCCCTGTATTGGCACTCAACCAGATCGATGATGAGATAAACCCAGTGAATCCCAACCTCTATCAATTTGGCCTAGCACCAGAAGATGAAGCCGAACAGGTGGCAGAACGAGCCTGGCTGGAGGGGCATAGAACCGCACTGATTCTAACGCCATCTGGTGATTGGGGTGAGCGCCTTGCAAGTAGTTTTCGCAACCGATGGCAAGACCTGGGTGGCAAAGCGATAGAGCAGCAGAGTTACAATCCAAACGAAAATGATTTTTCTGTGCCAATTCGCTCGCTGCTTAACGTCAATGAAAGTAAAGAGCGCATCCAAGCAGTGACCCGACTTCTCGGTAGAAAACTGAAAGCAGAGCCCCGTACCCGACAAGACGCAGACTTTATTTTTCTCGCCGCTCGCCCCCAGAAAGCGAGACAATTGCGGCCACAATTGAAGTTTTTTCGCGCTGGAGATATGCCTATCCTGGCAACCTCGCATATCTACTCAGGGGTAACACAGCCCGACCTTGACCGCGACCTGGGTAAAATCAGCTTTGTTGACATGCCCTGGCTGCTTGAAGAGAGCCAGGAGGATTCCTTATCGCGTAAACAGCTCGAAAAGCTGATTCCTGGGGTACGAGGTCGATACGCCAGACTCTACGCCATGGGCATAGACAGCTATAATCTCTTGCCCTTCCTGCCATCCTTGCAGGCGCAGCCTGGGCGGCTATTCAACGGCAAAAGTGGCGCCCTCTATCTAGATAATCAAAATAAAATTCACCGATTGCTAGCCTGGGCTGATATGGAACGAGGATTGGCCCATATCAGTGGTTATGCGCCGCGCATTGGAACACCAACACCCTATCAACCATCTTCTTTGCAAAATCAGCAGATGGAGATTCGATCTCATCGTTCGGGCCTGCCTCCTGTCTCTGAAGACACGCTTTCACAACCAGGCAACCTTCGATGAGTAGTGACCATCTTCAACAGGGAGCCCAAGCTGAACAGCAAGCGCTCGACTACCTGAGTCGTCGGGGTCTCAAACTGGTGGAACGAAACTACCGCTGCAAAGTTGGCGAGATAGACCTGATAATGAAAGAGCGAGACGCATTAATATTCGTCGAGGTGCGCTTCCGGCAATCATCTGGCTTTGGCTCTCCTTTGGAGAGCATTACACCCAGTAAACAACGTAAACTACTCGCAGCTGCCAACCAGTACCTACAAGTCAAGCAAAAAGACCAGCCCTGCCGATTTGATGTGGTAGCGCTAAACGGTTCCAAACTTCCCCGCGTAGAATGGATTAAAAACGCTTTTCAAAGTGGCTGGTCATGAATCTATAACAAGCTACACTAGTGTCGTATTCACTATTAGACCATTTCCTTCCTACTTGGAACTATCCCATCACAAGGCGTGGTAAAAACTAATGCAAAATAACGAACGCATCCAAGCTCTCTTCAATCAAAGTATACAGACCAAGATTGATGCCCTGCCCCTGTTAACCCAGCCCATATCAGAGGCAGCGACTCTCATATTTAATCGTCTCCTGGACGGCAATAAGGTGCTCAGTTGCGGCAATGGTGGATCAGCTAGTGATGCGCAGCACTTCTCATCTGAGATGCTCAACCGCTATGAAAGGGAAAGGCCAGGTCTACCCACCATTGCCCTAACCACCGATAGCTCAACCATGACCTCGATCAGTAACGATTACGACTTCTCGCTAATCTTTTCCCGCCAAATCGAAGCCTTGGGTCAGCCAAATGATATCTTGCTTGCCATATCGACCAGCGGAAATTCGAGCAATATTAACCATGCCATACAATCAGCTCACGAACGGGAAATGTCTGTCGTGGCCTTAACTGGAAGGAATGGTGGCGAAGTCGCGAAACTACTGGGTCCGGAAGATGTCGAAATTCGCGTTCCTGCGGATGTCACCGCACGCATTCAGGAAACACACCTATTGATCATTCACTGTCTCTGCGACCTCGTAGACCAACAGCTTCTTGGTAGTTAAACCTATTATTATCAGAGGATGCTCATGCTGAAAAATATCGTGACTGTACTTTATCTCATCACCGCATTGACTCTGCAAGGTTGTGCTGTAGCTATTGTCGGTGGTGCAGCAGCAACAGCCAGCATTGCACATGACAGGCGTACCACCGGAGTTATTGTGGAAGATCAGGGCATTGAACTCAAAGCCCATGACCTGATAGCAGGTGATCCCCAATTTAAAAAACAGAGCAGCATCCATGTTACCAGCTATAACATGATTGTATTGCTTACCGGACAAACTGCCAATGAAACTTTGCGCCAGAGGGCCGAAGAGTTAGTGGCAGGAGTTGAACATGTACGTCGTGTCGTAAATGAAATCGAGATAGGCAGCACATCATCTCTAGGTGAAATCAGCCGCGATACCACCATCACTTCGGAAGTCAAAATCAAACTTACGGGTATCAATATTGAAGGATTCGACCCACTCAGAGTCAAAGTGGTCACCGAACGAGGAACTGTCTTTCTTCTCGGCTTGGTTACCCAGAAAGAGGGGGATGCCGTCACAGATGTGGCACGCTACATCAGTGGTGTACGGCGGGTGGTCCGTGTCTTTGAGTATATCTGAATTGAAAGAGCCTCTTAACCGGAACCTAACTCGGCAGTTCAAGCAGATTGCTGGTAATGATGGCGTGTTTACCGACCCAGCCGACTGCTTGCCCTATGGCTATGACAACAGTCGCCTCCAGGCCACTCCGGCTGGCGTGTTATTCGCCGAGCAGCATGACCAGGTGGTTGCCATTGCGCAACTCTGCTATGAACAGAGAATCCCTCTGATCTGCCGCGGCAAGGGAACAGGTACAACCGGTGCTACAGTACCCCAGCAAGGTGGCGTGGTGCTCTCTCTGGAACGGATGAATCAGATTCTCGAAATCGATGCTGACAATCGTCTTGCGCGAGTCGAACCTGGCGTGACCAACAAAGCGCTGCAAACTGCCGCCATGGAGGCCGGTTTTTTCTGGCCTCCCGATCCAACCAGCTCAGCGGTCTGCACCATTGGTGGTAATCTAGCCTACAATTCAGCTGGCCCTCGTGCTGTGAAATATGGCACTCCCAGGGAGAATACCCTCGGCCTGAAAGCCGTCTCAGGTAGCGGTGAAACCCTCTTTACCGGGGTAAACACCACCAAGGGCGTTGTTGGCTATGATCTCACCCGGCTGCTGATCGGTTCGGAAGGTACACTGGCCATCATCACAGAAGCCAGACTCAAACTAACCCCTCTCGCACAGACAAAACGCACGCTGCAAGCCAGCTATTGTGATATCCACTCAGCAGCACGGGCCGTCTCGGCAATCATGCGACAACCGATTACCCCATGTGCCTTAGAGTTCATGGATGGAACTGCGCTGGAGATGGTAAGAGAGTTTTCGGATCTGCAACTCACCCCTGGTGTGGGCGCACTATTGATGATCGAAGTGGATGGTACAGAACACAGCATCGACGAAGAGACTGCTGCAGTGGCCCAGGCAGCAAGTGTAGAGGGGCTATTAGAGATCCACACTGCCGAGACTCAAGAGGAGATCAAGCGACTCTGGAAAACCCGTAAAGCTCTGTCACCCGCATTGCGTAACATCGCGCCAAAGAAGATCAATGAAGATATTGTGGTTCCAGTTTCACGCATCCCAGACTTAATCAACTCCCTTGATAAGCTATCAAACGAGACGGGGATCACCATTGTCAATTTTGGGCATGCCGGAAATGGCAACATCCATGTCAACCTGCTACTCGATCCAGATGACCCACAACAGCTTGCAGCAGGTGAATACTGCTTGAAATCACTGTTTGAGCTGGTTTTACAGCTGGGAGGAACCCTCTCTGGAGAACATGGCATTGGGGTGGTGAAACGCCAGTTTATCGACCAAGAGATCGATCCAGTTGCACTCCATCTCATGCGTGCGATCAAGCATCAGTTCGACCCCCATCACATATTAAACCCAGGGATTGTGTTTCCAGATTAAGAGCAAGAGAACAGCATCTATAAAGAGACTGTCTGATAAAAATTGGCTAATAACGTGATGGCAACTGTTTATTGATCACATAGTGATTGGGACTGGTAGTGATGTAACCACCCTTGATAAGATCTTTAAAGATACGACAAACCATCTCCCGCGAAGCTCCGATTCGGTTTGCCAGCTCCTGTTGCGTGACATGCCCGACAATCACTAATTCACCATCCTGCTCCTCAGCAAGACTGAGTAGTGTTTTGCTCAGACGACCATAGACATCAGACAGAGCAAGGCTTTTCACCTCGTCGGTTAGGGTTCTCACCCGTTGCACCATATCTTTCAATAGATGAATACAGATATTGGGGTTACTTTGTAATACTTGGTGAAAGGCCTGCTTCGACATGATCGCCACAGTTGTCTTGACCATGGTCATAATTGACGCAGAGCGCGTCCAGTCATCAATTAGAGAGAGTTCGCCAAAGTACTCCCCTGCTTCCTGATAATTGATGATAGCCTCTTTACCATTATCATCATTGAGATAGACCTTCACCTTGCCGCTGACAATGACATATAACGAATCGCTATTATCACCTTCAGATAGAATAATTGTATTTCGGGGATAGCTCCTTCGGACCATACGCTGCTCAATCAGCGCTAGATCACTAGTATCCATACCCCGAAAAATGGAAACATTCTCAATCATAAGCTACATATATACTCTCAGTTTATAAGACTCTTGCAAGGGTTGACTATCAATAAACCCCAGCCATTTCGTCATCACAACACATTAAAAAACAGTATTATCCTTCCTTTTTCAGCATGATATACACTAGAACAATCCTTTGCGAGTAGTGAGCCCCTGACTAAATACAATGAAATAACCAATGAGTCTAACTAAAATCATAGGTAGATCTATTCGAACTGTAACAGAAACAATCACAACCTTCAGAGTAAAATTCTATTGCGTCCTATAAGAGAAATCCCTATCTCATTAATATAGCAGGAGAATTGTGAATAGACTAAAGGTGATTCCCTCGCTGGGATATGGACTTTTGATTGGTATTTTTGGCGTGCTGATCAACACGCTAACGGGCAGCGCTTGGGAAGAGGATATCGGCCTGGATCTACTATTCAAATTGCGTGGCCAGCGCATGGCTCCCCAGGATGTGGAGATCATCTCAATTAATGGTAAGACTGCTGCGCAACTTGGCCTTGGCGAAGAGATACCAGAGTGGCCTCGTGAACTTCATGCAGATTTAATTGATCGATTGAGTCAGACAGGTGCGGCTATAATCGCATTCGATATCTTTTTTAAGAAAACCCAGAATACGATTGCCGACACACGCATGGCAAATGCCATAAACAAGGCGGGAAATGTATTGCTGGTTGCCCATCTACAACAGCAGCAGTTGGATGCTGGTGAAGAGACTCACTATCTAGAAAGACTCTCTCTCCCCACCGACATCTTGGCCAATGCTGCACTCGACCTAGCTCCATTTGTACTGCCCAAAGTGCCTGTCAAAGTGAGCCGATTCTGGACATTCTGCGGAAATCAACAACTGATATCACTGCCAGCTGCTGTGCTAAAACGCAAAGTAGATCCCAAAAACGAACAATTAAGACAGCTTCTGATTACGGCAGGGGTAGAACCAGAGCGAATCGATCACATATTCCAAAATAGTGGTCAAAACAAGATAACACCCTTGCTACGAAACAATAACACACTCAACAGTCGCCTTCACAATATTCTAAAAGATCAATTTAAACAGGGGATTGGGGCCAGTCGTTATCAGGAGCTACTATCCCTATTGCACCTTTATGAAGGGACATCTTATCCATACCTCAATTTTTACGGGCCTCCAGGAAGCATCACTACCCACCCAATTCAGGAGATCCTCTCAGCGCCACCTAAACTATTAAAACGTTTCCAAGGTAAAACAGTATTTATTGGTTATGCAGGCGCTTATCAACCAAAGCAAAAAGATGGCTTCTACACGGTCTTTTCGCAAGCCAATGGGCTTGATGTCAGCGGCGTTGAAATCGCTGCCACCGCCTTTGCCAACCTACTCTACCGTGAAACGCTTTCACCACTCAGTCCAGGATGGTCTAACCTGTTATTGATCAGCTATGCAGTTGTGATCACATTATTATTTCGTCACTTGCCTGCTACCGTTGGAATAGTGGTAGTCATCACTTTAGCTGCTTGCTATCTGGGCTTGGTTTACTTTCTATTTCGCCAATTCAATTTATGGTTACCCTGGTTCACACCTCTGGGGCTACAAACCCCTCTCGCAATGATCATAAGTCTGGTTTGGCACTATTGTCAGATGCGTAGCAGTCGTGAGCAGCTACGTCGCCTATTCGGCTACTATTTACCAGGCGAAGTCATTGATCACTTAGCTCAGAAAGACAACCAACCAATCAGCCAAAACGATTCTGCCTTCGGTGTCTGTCTAGCCTCTGATGCACAAAACTATACCGCCATGGCAGAACAGATGGAGCCAAAGGCGCTACAAGATTTTCTAAATTGCTATTTTGAAATTCTATTTGCCCCCATCAAAGCACATGACGGAATTATCTCCGATGTCGTTGGAGATGCCATGCTTGCAATCTGGCCAGCAACTCATACCGATCAAACACTACCTCAGAAAGCCTGCATAGCAGCCCTAGATATTACCCAAGCACTTCAAAACTCTGGGCTTGAACCCAAACTATTCACCCGCATTGGACTGCATTCCGGCGAACTTGTAATGAGCCATGTTGGCGCTATCGACCATTTTGAATACCGAGCTGTAGGTGACATGATTAACACAGCCTCAAGAATTGAAAATCTCAATAAATTACTCGGAACCAACATACTCGCCTCAGAGAATTTTGTCAGTAACCTACAAGGTATCGTGACCCGAGAACTCGGGAAGTTTAATGTGGCAGGAAAACAGCTACCCATTACCCTGTATGAGATTGCCGCCACCACCGATTCTGCAACAACTGAATTGCTTACTTTGCATCAGGCATTCGCTTCGGCTCTATCCGACTGGAAGCAGGGCGAAAGAGCTTCTGCTCAGCAGAAATTTGCACAGATTGTCAACGACTATCCAAATGATGGCCCAAGCAACTACTACCTGCAACAATACCGAGAGCGTAGGCGTTCACAAAAGGCATTAGCATAGTAATCGACCCAAGTTTCGGCGTTCAACCTAAAAAAATCAGTTGACCGCTCCATTCTAATAACAGGTTTCTGATTTTAAAGAAAATAGCTTCGAGGGTTATGGCCACCTATTGGGTGAATCACTAGGGCAATTGCACTACAAAGGACTCGTTTTCGTACATAATAGAAACAAATCGCTACAAAAATATTGCGAAGCATTTCGTTTTGGTTGAGAAGTTTAGCGAGCTCAGCGGTTATTAGATCCCCCTCACCCCGGCCCTCTCCCGCAAGGGAGGGTGTTGTAAAAGCATGCCGCAAATATTCGCAAAAGTCGTAGGGTGTGGTGAGGCACGAACCGCATCATGATTTTCGATTATGTGCCAATATTTGAGTG
>JARRQF010000031.1:0-17884 GCA_037382065.1 Candidatus Thiodiazotropha sp.
GCGCTTGACTTTAATAGCTAAAGATCCCTATCAATTGAGTATTTATTGGCCATAAACTTAGAAGCGTTGCATCCATTGCCATGAACCTAGTGTGGTGTTCCATACAAATTGACGATAATAGCAAGTTGCTATTTATGTGAAAAATCGCTTTAATGGAGAGCTACACTCCCATCATAAACCTAAGATTCCTCAGTTAACCCCCCATTCTAATAGCAAGTTGCTATTTATGTAGAAAATCGCTTCGATGTTGATGGTAACATAGCCTACCATTCTGATTGAAAATATCAGTCATCTGAACCGATATTCCAGCTTCTCTACCACTCGTTATCCTAAAAAGATCAGTTGAACGGCGTGAAGGGTGCGCTTGTGGTGGTACAGGACAAGGGTCGCTCCTGCATCACCACAAGCGCACCCTTCACGCCGTTCAATTTAGGTTCAAGTTGGGTAGTCATATCCTCGCTTTGCGCGGGATTGCCAACATCGGTATTTTCTTATTTTTTCTCAGATTCGGTGTCTGAATCGCTTCGGTGGGTTCCTGCTGCTGGCGGCCTTACGACACCACTCACTTCACAGGCTAACCGGGCGTGTTCCGCCCTTAGGGGCTCGGAAAAATTAATTATCCAATTCCGAAACCCCAAAGCCCTTGGAATAATAATGTTATCAGATATTAATAATAGTCTGTGTTACCGCATCTGACGTAGTAATGACTTGAGCGTTTGCCTGGTAATTCCTTTGCGCAGTAATCAAATTAACCAACTGCTGGGCTAGATCAACATTGGAGTTTTCTAGTGCTCCAGATTGAATCTCGCCAAAACTACCGGTTCCAGCCTCACCCAATTGCACATCACCTGAGGAGAAGGATTCAGCCCAAGTGGTATCTCCGTTTTGGTTCAGCCCCTGCTTATTAGTGAATCGAGCCAAGGCAACCTTCCCCAGTGGCTCCGACTGACCATTGGTAAAGCGGGCGAAAATGATACCACTCTCATCAACCTCCACGCCGCTCAAGCGACCTGAGGTATAGCCATTCTGAGTCAACTCATTGATAGCGAAATCGGCGCCATATTGTGAGATTAAACTGTAATCAAACGTTATCTCGATATCTGCCGCCCCCCCTGTCGGGGTATAGGTGTCGTAGAGGATATTTCCAAGGGCATCAACATCCCCCGTGCTCACCTCCAACGCCCCAGTATCAGTAAATTGAATCGCCGCCGATGTGTTGCCTCCAACAGTGATGTTATCCCCATCCACAAAGGTAAATATATCCCACTCATTATCCGCTGTCTTTACATAGAACATCGTCGTTGTATGTGCTGCTCCCAGAGAATCATAGACCGTCGTTGCGGTTGAGTGATTATAGGTTGTAGTATCTGGGGGAAAGGTAAAGGTCGCCGCAGTAGGGTCTAAAGTATCAACAGGAATTTCTTCGGAAGCATCCAAATTAATAGAGGCCTCCACATTCGAGGTAGCCTGAGGTGTACCGGATAGCACCGGAATATTCAAGTCGGTAGTCGACCCCGTATTAAACAGATTGCCAGTGGCACCAATACGTGGAAAAACCTGCAACCGCGAACTCGCTTGATCAACAACATAGCCCTCATTATCGACAGAGAAAGCCCCCGCCCTAGTGTAGGAACGATCCCCAGCTGAGCTTTCCAATACAAAAAAACCCTCACCATTGAGCGCCAGATCAAGATTATTGGAGGTAAACTCGGTGCTACCTTGTGCAAATTGCTGAGCAACCCGCGATACTCGCACACCACGCCCAGGCACAGAACGACTGACATCACTGATCGAATTGGCGTAGATATCCGCAAACTCGGCCCGTGACTCTTTGAATCCAACCGTACTAGCATTAGCAATATTATTGCCGGTTACTTCTAAATCGGTGGATGCTGCATCCAGGCCACTTAGAGCGATACGAAATGCCATCGTTTTTCTCCTATCAATTCACTGAATAACTGCATGGTATTCAGTCTAAAATCTCATAAATCTATTGAATCTTTAGTACATCTGCCATGGAAACTTGGCCAAGTTCACCGAGATCTATCCAAAGACCATGACTACCGCCGATGCTGACACTTTCTACTTCGGAGGATACCAGTACAGCAGGTGCGATCTCCTCGCCATCTACTGTGGCAACAGCGCTAACCTCATAAATGCCATCCCCTGCATAATCTCCCGCATCATTGAAACCATCCCAACGGTATTCGGTTAATCCTTCACTTTGAGTACCAAGTGAAATTTCATGCACTAATTCACCTGAGCTATTGGTAATCCTAAGCTGAATATTGCTTGCCGAAGCGGGCACATAAACACTGCCTCGCAGAGGGTCAGAGGCGTTAAGAATACCCCGATCACTCTCAACCAAAACATCACGTCCCACCAGATTTGCAGCCTGTAAAGCCTGGTTTGAGGTCAGAGAACTACTCAATTCATTGAATGAGTTATTCAGATCCCCAATACCAGAGACGGTAGCGAATTGAGAGATCTGGGTCGCCATCTCGGTATTTTCCATGGGCTTGGTCGGATCTTGATTGCTAAGCTCTGTAATCATTAGGTTCATGAAGTCTTCGAGACCAAGTTCGCCATGATTTGTCACATCTTCCGTCGCAACAGGGCTCAATCCGATCTCTTCGTAGTAGTTATTGGCATTAATACTGGTAGTCATAGAAGTCTCCTTATTGACCCATACGCAGTGTGGCGAGCAATAACTGTTTTGCAGCATTTGCCACTTCCACATTGCTCTGGTAAGTACGGGAGGCTGAAAGCATATTAGCCATCTCTTCAACAGAGTTGACATTGGGACGAAAAATGTATCCCTCCTCATTAGCCAGAGGATGGTCTGGCGCATACTCTTGAATGAGTGGCGCCTGACTCTCCACGACGCCAACCATACGTACACCCGTTGCACCACCATCCGGGTTGAGTTCATCCAGCATCGCCTGGAACACAGGCTGGCGGGCCCGGTAGGTCTCATCGATACTACTACTGACAGCATCGGCATTCGCCATATTACTGGCCACCAAATTAAGCCGCATTGACTGCGCACTCATGCCTGAAGCTGCTGTATCAAAAATATTAAAGATAGACATCGCTATTCACCCTTCAGCGCTTTGCGCAGACCGCTGATTTTACTGTTGATAAAACTGAGAGTGGCCTGATACTCAATCGCATTAGAAGCAAATGCGGCATGCTCACGCTCTGTATCTACACTATTCCCATCCAGCGAGGGTTGGGACACTGTACGATAGAGTAGCTGAGCAGGTGGAACGGGGCCGACTTCTGTCTGAATATGGGCTGGATCTGTGGTTGTCAAGCGCACACTGCCATTCATTTCACGCTTCAATACCGCGTTAAAATCAAAGTCTCTTGCCTTATAACCAGGGGTATCAGCATTCGCCAGATTGGCCGACAGAACTTCCGCACGCTGCGATCGCAGCTCCAAAGCCCGTTCGTGAATACCAAATACATTGTCAAAGTTCATCGTTTGCTCCTGAACCTTATGTCTCACGAAGCATCCTGCAGGGAATGTGCCAACAAACGGAGGGGATGGCCTCCAAATCCTTAATGAGAAGCACTTTTAGAAGCAAAGCTTTTTCTGATTACGTCTGAGGTTCAGCTATTGAGCTACTGGTTATCAAACACTGAACCAGATGTAAAACCAGGAGATACCGGTGTGGGCAATCCCACGCAGAGTGAGAATATTACCATCCAACATGAATTCAATATCCCGTCCTGGTGCGAGCAAGAAGCGCAGCAAAAACTAATCAAAGAACGGCAAGGAGATGCCGGTTGGCGGCAAGGCTTGCCGATAAGCACGCTTGAACCTAAAAAAATCAGTTGACCGCTCCATTCTAATAGCAGGTTTCTGATTTTGAAGAAAATAGCTTCGATGGTTAGGGTCACCTACTGGGTGAATCACGCTACAACGTGAATGGCACGCTTGTGGCGGCACATGACGGCGTTGCAACTCCTTGGAATAGCGGGCTATTCCGCGTCGTTGCGTCTTGCCCTGCACCACCACAAACGCACCCTTCACGCTGTCCAACTGATCTTTTTAGGTTGAACCTAAAAAAATCAGTTGACCGCTCCATTCTAATAGCAGGTTTCTGATTTTGAAGAAAATAGCTTCGATGGTTAGGGTCACCTACTGGGGTAATCAAGAACCTTTTAGTCGGCCTGAAGGCCAGCCTGCAATAGCATACGATATTGCATGCGATTTTACCCTTTCAGACGGTAGGATATACCACCATGACCCACTTTCATCTCAAAGCGATTGGTAATATGGTTAAGCGATTCGGTAGAGCCAAGAAACAGATATCCTCCTGGATTTAGGACATTGGCCATTCGCTCGACAATATCTTTTTTGAGTTCATTTGAGAAATAGATCAATACGTTACGACAAAATATTACGTCAAAGCGTCCCATTGCTTGATAACTATCCGCCAGATTAATAGAACGAAAACTAACCCGGCGTTTGATCTCTGGCTTTACTTCCAGACAATTATCCTTAGGGTTAAAGAAGCGCCTCTGTTGATCGGCAGATAACCCTCTCTCTACGGCAAGCCCACAGTAGATTCCGGCACGCGCCTCATTGAGCATCTTGCTGGAGATATCTGTCGCTTGTATCTGAACCTGACGCGCTGCGCGTTTGAGGGATTGATACTCCTCAGCAATCATACTGATATTATAGGGTTCTTGGCCACTCGAACAGGCGGCAGACCAGATGCGGATAGCGCTACCCTTTTGTTGATTCAGGTCCGGTAGGATGGTCTCTTTTAGTAGAATGTAGTGGCCGATGTCACGAAACCAAAAGGTTTCATTGGTTGTCATGGCATCAATGACTTTAATCTTCAACTGCGAATGAGCCGGTGATTTAATCATTTTCAGGAGATCAGCGAGAGTGGCAATGTCAGCTTCCTTCATGACACTGTTAAGCCGACTAGACACTAGGTACTCTTTACCGCTTCCCAATAAAATTCCGCAGACCTGCTGAAGAAAGTCCTTGAATGCTTTGTATTCCGCCGGCGAGATAGTCACAGATCGGTGGTGCATGATTTCGATTTCTTAGTGTTCAGATAATAGAGTTATTTCGCAAGCTCTTTAAAACGATTGCTAACATGTACAATCAATTCGTCAGGCATGAATTTCGCCAAAAAATGGTTAGCACCAACCTTTTTCACCATGCTTTCATTAAACACGCCACTGAGAGAGGAGTGGAGGATAACATACAGATCAGCTAATTTCGGATTTTCGCGAATGGCGGTTACCAGTGAATAGCCATCCATCTTGGGCATTTCAATATCGGATATCAACATCGCCAGCCAGTCGCTCACCCGCCCCTCTTCAGACCATTCCCTCAATAGATGTAATGCTTCGCTGCCATCCTTGACCAGAATCGACTCGATTCCGATCTCATCCAATACCCTTTTGATCTGATTACGGGCAACCATTGAGTCATCCGCCACGAGTACCTTGTATTTATCCAGATCGGCACTTGGAGTCTCAATAGGCTGGGTAATCTCTTCATCTATGCCTAAAACTTCACTCAATACCTTTTCAACATCAATGATCTCTACCAGATCACCATCAATATCCGTCACGGCTGTCATGTAACTATTGCGCCCCACACCCTGAGGTGGTGGCAATATGTCTTCCCAATGGGTGTTGACAATGCGCTCAACATCCCCTACCAGAAAGGCCAGCAAACGACGATTATATTCTGTAATAATAATTAAATAGTCGGTTGCCTTACCCATTTTGGGTCCACCGATAGTATTGCTCAGATCCAGTACTGGTATATTATTTTCTCGCAGGGATGCAACCCCTCTGATCTGTGGGTGGGAGCCTGGTAATTCAGTGAGAGGAGGACACTGCACCACCTCTTTCACCTTAAACACATTAATGCCAAAAACCTGACGCCCTTGCAGATGAAACAGCAGCAATTCAAGGCGATTCTGTCCAGCCAGTTTCGTTCGCTGATCAACACTGTCTAACATGCCCGCCATTATCGGTTCCTCACTCTCAGTGATTGGCTACTGAAGACTTAATAGAGTATGGCGGCGAAAAGATCGTGACCTTTAGATCCCATACTAATTAAGGGTTCATGCCTCAAGGATAGACCACTCAACGGATTGCCCCATACCCAATCGTCGGCATAGTACTTGCTTGTATCTCAGGTATAACATGTCGCGGAGACAATGCCTCATGAATCCGAAAACCACACTATTTTGCCTTCTTCTTGAATTACTGTTTGTCAGCTCCTATCCAAGCCAAGCATCAGATACGGCATACCAGTCACATCAATCAATCATCGATGCTGTAAAAGACTACCTCATCACGGACCTGGGTCAGAATAATAATCAACTGACAATCAAGATCACTCCCCTGGATCACAGACTAAAACTGGCTCAGTGCGATAGACCCCTTGAGACATTCAGCCCTCCAGGAGGCACCAAGTTGGGGAGAACATCCGTTGGTGTCAAATGCTTGGCGCCAGCCCCTTGGACACTCTACGTTTCGGCCAATGTGGGCATAGAAACATCGGTTGTGGTCTCTGATAGGGACCTTGCCAGAGGGCAAGCAATCACGGCACGCGACCTCAAGATTAAGGTGGCAGACACCAATCACCTTTTACGTGGCTATTTCGAGTCTACCGACGAAGTAGTTGGCAAGACAGCAAAACGAACCCTACGCAGAGGCCAAGTGATCACGCCGTCGATGCTGGTGGTGCGAAAAACCATCAAACGGGGAGACCAGGTAACCATTCTTGCAGGTACGGATAGCATCCAAGTACGCATGCAGGGAAAGGCAATGAAACAAGGTAATCCTGGAGACCTGATTACAGTAATGAATAACAAATCAAAGAAAAAGATCGAGGCACGAGTAGTATCTAAGGGGTTAGTAATGGTTGACTGAAGTTCTTGTGTGGTGCTTCATACAAATTGACGATGATAGCGAGACGCTAAGCGTGCACCGCCAGGATAGGATAAAGCATAACATGGATGTGCAGGAGCGACCCTTGCCCTGCACCACCACAAACACACCCTTCACGCTGCCCAACTGATCTTTTTAGGTTAAAGTTACACAGACACCCGTCGATATATGCATTGTATTAATGTAATTGAGGTAGCATGATGCCCATTCAAATCAATAGTCTTACAAGCCGCAGCCTGAAAAAGGCAGAGAGTAGTAGCCAAACACGGCATTCGGGTAAGGCCGGTGGCAGCAAGTCCACATCAGCAGTGGCATCAACAGGAGGCGGAGATCGTCTCAATATCACCGGCGATGCGGGAAAACTCCAGGAACTCGAAAGACGAATCGCAAGTATGCCCATTGTTGATGCACAGAAAGTTGAAGCGGTACAGCAAGCACTGGCAAATGGCAGCTTTACCATCGACCCTCAAACAGCAGCTGACAAGATGTTAGCTATGGAACTTGCCCTTCCCTGATCAATATCCCAGGATCATGCCAGACACCACTCAACATCAAGAAATTTTCAGTAAAATACTGAATACCGAAATTGAGCAGACTCAAAGTCTGCTTAAGTTGCTACGCCAGGAGTATGAACATTTAAAAGGGACACCTTCAAAAACGCTGGAAGAGCTGGTTGAACGAAAAAATCAGCTGCTCTTACAGATTAACCAGAGTATCTCAAAACACAACCAGTTACTACTTTCTCAAGGGTATAGCGCCGACCGAAAGGGAACAGAAGATTTTATCCAGCAATGCCCAAATAAAGAGCAGTTAGATGAACATTGGAGCCTATTCTCATCACTTCTGAAAGCGTGTCAGAAACAAAACGAGATTATTGGAGGTGCTGTGAAACTAAATCATCATCAGGTCACACAAGCCCTGGATATTTTACGCGGCATCGCTGGTAGCAATAAGACCTATGGACCAGGAGGAGAGGCGCGGCCTAATACAACCTCAAAGTCACTTGGCAAAGCGTGATAAAGCAAAGAATTAGCTGCTTTAAATTTATATGAAACTAGCGTAGCATTTCCATCTCAATAGATGGACAATGATGCCGCATTTCGCCCTCGTAGCTCAGCAGGATAGAGCAATCGCCTCCTAAGTGATAGGTCACAGGTTCGACTCCTGTCGAGGGCACCAATAGCTCTTTTTTCGATCATCCTTAATGCCACGCCTGAGCACCATAGGAATCTCCAGCATTCATGCCGGGAAGGATGTTAAACGCAGGCTTGGTGCCTATTAAGGAGACTAACACATAGCTGGGTCATACCTATGAGCAGGCAGAGCCTGAGCCTATCTACCCTCCTTCTGCTGATTCTGTTTGCCGCTTGCACTCTATCAGGTAGAACGTTATCAGCTGCAACACTGGCTGGACGGGTAACCGCCGTTAAGAGTGGCGAGCTATTCCAGCTCAAGGCAGCCGATGGCCGGCTACGAATGATCAAATTACTGGGCATCCTTACTCCGTCCAGTGACAAGCAACAATTTGGCAGCGCAAAACGTCATCTGAACATGCTCATCGCTGGTCGCCGAGTCAGGGTTGAATACAAAACAGTTCTAAGCAATGGTGTTATACTCGGCACAGTTAACTATGGAGGAGCAGACATTGCTCTACGCATGCTGGAGAGTGGTCTTGCAGCAGTTGCAGACAGAGCCTACCTGAAGCCTGAGATGTTGGAGATATATCTGGAGGCAGAGTCTCTGGCCAAAAGAAGAAAGATGGGGTTTTGGCAAATAAAATAGCACCCTATGTGAGATCGATAGCCAATTAGGCTGCTCTACTCTAAGATAGATTCTATTGCCTGCAAAGCTTAACCGATGCAATCCGTTTCACTGACCCAACAAGCAGATAATAAAACACCTAATCTTTTGATTTAATTGATTTTTTATTAGATTCCTTTTTCTTTAATTCCTTTTTCTTAGACTCCTTTTTCTGTAGACGATTGAGGTTTTCACACAGTGCTGTTTCAATTGCCTTATAGACCTTTAACTGGGCGATCTGATAGCTAGTCTTAGGCTCACCCACCAATTCCAGACGGGCACCAAAATAGGCAAGATCTGCCTCTAACGAGATCTTATTCAGATTAACCCTTAATTTATTGCTCTCTTTACCGGACAAACTCAAAATCCTTGCTTAGGTGACATCAGGGTAACCCACCCTCTTCCACCAATAACAGAGTTGGCTTGGAGGATATCTATTTGTATCAAATATCGGCATAGTCTGGTATCCCTAGACCCCTAAATTAACTAGGTGTATGAAATATCCATTAAGCCTTATGCCTATTCTGACACAGGATTAATGATATTTTCACTAAATCTGCTGTCAAATACCATGCCTGTGCTAACCTCTACTAATAGCTGCACAAGAATAAATAATCAATAACCCATTTGGATGGTTACAAGTACAAATGAGCAATATTCTGGAGATACTCAGATCCACATCTGCCTTTTCCGGAGGCAACGCAACATTCATCGAAGACCTCTATGAGTCTTACCTCAAAGATCCTAAGAACATTCCAGACGATTGGCGTCGACAATTTGATCAGTTACCCGAACAGGACAAAATCGATACTGCCCACGAACCTATTCGGCAACGCTTTCTCCATTTAGCTAAGGAGAGATGTTCAGCCACCGCAACGTCCCGGGAGAACCTGACACCGAACGCGGCAGAAACACAAGCTTCGGTGCTGCGCTATATCAACGGATATCGTACGCGAGGTCACCAGAATGCAGACCTCGATCCTCTAAAACTACGTGAAATGGTGTATGTGGAGGACCTTGATCTGGCCTTTCACAAACTCGATAAACTCGACCAGAACACGATTTTCAACACGGGCTCCCTATTCGCTCCTGAGCGCATGGCACTCAAAGATATTATCTATTTGGTGAAAAAGAGCTATTGCGGCAGTATCGGCACCGAATACGCTCATATCACCAACACCAAACAGAAACGCTGGATTCAAGAGCGTATCGAACAGAGACATCTCTTCCAGCAGTTTAGCGCGAATGAAAAGATCTGGTTATTAACAATGCTGACAGCAGCAGAGGGCATAGAAAAATATCTCCATACCCGATATGTCGGACAGAAACGCTTCTCCCTCGAAGGGGGTGAGATGATGATTCCATTGCTCGATGAACTGGTTCAGCATGCAGGCTCAAATCATATCAATGAAGTTGTTCTCGGCATGGCACACCGAGGACGCATCAATGTATTAACTAATATCCTGGGTAAACCACCACAAGAGATATTTGATGAGTTTGAAGGCCGGGTGACGGTTGATCCTCAGCGCCTGTCGGGTGATGTCAAATATCATATGGGTTTTTCGACAGATATCGACACCCCTGGTGGCATTGTACATACCGTACTAGGCTTTAACCCATCTCATCTTGAGATTATTAATCCAGTTATTGAAGGTTCGGTACGAGCAAGACAGCGACGCCGAGGCGATCATGATGGCTCGACTGTCCTGCCAATCCTGATTCATGGTGATTCTGCCTTCGCCGGTCAGGGGGTTGTAATGGAGACACTCAACCTCTCCCAAACTCGTGGCTATACCACAGGTGGCACAGTACATATCGTCATCAATAATCAGATCGGCTTCACAACCAGTAATCCACTGGATACTCGATCCACTCTCTACTGTACTGACGTCGCAAAAATGGTGCAGGCACCGATTTTTCACGTTAACGGCGATGATCCAGAAGCGGTCATCTATGTAACCCGGATGGCTTTGGATTTTCGTATACGCTTTCGCAAGGACGTTGTCATCGACATGATCTGCTATCGCCGCCTGGGACACAATGAAGCTGACGAACCTTCTGTCACCCAACCGGAGATGTATCGTAAGATTCGCAACCATCCAACCATTAGAACTCTGTATGCGGAAAAATTGGTTCAGGAATCTGTCATCACGCCTCAGATGGCTCGGGATCAGGTGGATAACTATCGAGAATCTCTTGAGGCAGGTGTACTGCAAGCCCGCCCAACCAATTGTGCCTTACGCCACCCCTACATGGTCCGCTGGAATAGCTACAAGGGGATTGGTTGGGAACACCCCTACAATACCTTGGTAGACGCGGAAACATTTAATCAACTCTCGGATAGGTTGCTCTTTGTACCCAGAGGATTTGACCTGCATCCCAGAGTAGAAAAAATCTGGACAGAGCGTCACCGCATGGCTAACGGAGATCAACTGATCGACTGGGGCTTTGCGGAAAACATGGCTTATGCCACGCTGCTAGCGAATGGGGTGCCCATACGGCTTTCTGGCCAGGATTCAGGTCGCGGTACTTTTTTTCACCGCCATGCAGTACTACATAATCAGCGGAATGGCGAAACCCTAATCCCGCTACAACACCTAAGCCAGGATCAGGCCGATTTTCTAATCATCGATTCGCTGCTATCAGAAGAGGCGGTACTCGGTTATGAATATGGGTATGCCACCGCAGAACCAAATTCCCTAACCATCTGGGAAGCCCAATTTGGTGATTTTGCGAATGGTGCTCAAGTTGTGATCGATCAGTTTATCACGTCAGGTGGTGAGAAATGGGGCCTTCTGTGCGGACTGGTTATGCTGCTCCCTCATGGTTATGAGGGGCAGGGAGCTGAACACTCCTCTGCCCGTCCCGAACGCTTTCTGCGCCTCTGCGCCAATCATAATATCCAGGTCTGCTGCCCCACTTCGGCATCCCAGATTTATCATCTATTACGCCGTCAGATGTTACGACCATACCGCCATCCACTGATCGTCTTGACCCCCAAGAGCCTATTACGGCATCGCTTAGCCACCTCTTCCAAACAGGAGCTGCTTGATGGTTGCTTTAAAAACGTCATTGATGAAATTGATGAAATTGATCCTAAGAAAGTAAAGCGCGTTATTCTCTGCACCGGTAAAGTATATTATGAATTGCTTGAAACACGACGCTCAAGGGGTCTGGATGATATTGCGATTATCCGCATCGAACAACTCTATCCCTTTCCACAAAAGGAGTTCGATATCATCATCAATCAATACCACTCCGCCAAGATGATCATCTGGTGTCAGGAAGAGCCGCAGAACCAAGGTGCTTGGGATCAAATCAAGCATCGTTTCTATTCGTTGACATCAAAAAGCAGGCAACTGCATTATGTAGGGCGTTCAGCCGCTGCTGCTGCTGCCGTGGGCTACCGTTCTGTCCACATAGCACAACAGGAGGCCTTAATTGATAAGGCGCTCTCTGGACATATCAACCCTAAAATGAACTATAGAAATCAGGCAAATCCATGAGCATTGAACTACGTGTTCCCCAACTACCTGAGTCGGTCTCTGACGCCACTATCCTAAGCTGGCATAAGCAGCCGGGTGATGTAGTCAGGCAGGATGAAACCCTGGTCGACCTTGAAACCGATAAAGTTGTGCTTGAGGTCCCTGCTCCAAAAGATGGCATTTTAAAAGAGATACGTTTCCAAGATGGCGAAACAGTCCAGGCTGAGGAGGTGCTGGCACTACTCGACACTGGATCCATTCGCAGCACCACCTCAACCACCGAATCAGACACCTCAACTGAAGATGAAACCAGAGTACTCACACCTGCTGTCAGACGCCTGGTAAACGACAGCGGCATTGACCCTAGCACAATCAAAGGCAGTGGCAAGAATGGCCGTATCGTGAAAGCGGACGTTGAAGCGGCAATAGCAGCAAAACAATCTCCAACATCTGCCCCACCGAGTAGCACCTCCATCGAGCAAACCGCCACACCTCAGGCTGGTCGTCGCATAGAAGAGCGGGTACCCATGACCCGCTTGCGCAAACGGATTGCCGAGCGGCTCGTGGAAGCACAACAAACAGCCGCCATTCTTACCACCTTTAACGAAGTCAATCTCCAGGCGATATCTGACCTACGTAAGACCTATCGGGATCTGTTTGAAAAACGCTACAATGTTCGCCTGGGATTCATGTCATTTTTCATCAAGGCTTCAATCGAGGCGTTAAAACAGTTTCCTGTCATCAATGCCACCATGGATGGCGATGATATTCTCTATCATGGCTACTTTGATATTGGCATTGCAGTCTCCTCTCCCAGAGGCCTAGTGGTGCCAATTCTGCGTGATGCTGACCAACTTAGTTTTGCAGCTATTGAACAGCGCATCAAAGATTTTGGAGAGAAGGCGAAACAGAGTACGTTAAGTTACGATGACCTGACAGGAGGAACCTTCTCCATTACCAATGGCGGCGTATTCGGCTCCATGCTCTCAACGCCCATCCTCAATCCGCCACAGAGTGCCATCTTGGGTATGCACGCTATTCAACAGCGCCCAGTGGTTGAGAATGGTGAAATTGTGGCACGCCCCATGATGTACCTGGCACTATCCTATGACCACAGAATCATTGACGGACGAGATGCCGTACAATTTCTGGTGACCATCAAACAACTGCTTGAGGATCCAAGCCGCTTGCTGCTGGAGATCTGATACTGATAACCTAACTGGTTAAGAAAGGATAGACCATGACCCAAATTCGCCAGGATGATCTCATACAGAGTATTGCTGACGCCATACAGTTCATCTCCTACTATCACCCGACCGATTTTCTCAAGGCACTCGGAAATGCTTGGGAAAAAGAGCAGAGTCCGGCAGCCAAAGATGCCATGGCCCAGATCCTGGTTAACTCACGGATGTGTGCTGAGGGAAAACGCCCTGTCTGCCAGGACACCGGTATGGTAGTGGTGTTTCTAAAGATTGGCATGGCAGTAACCTGGGATGGCGACATGACGGTAGCCGAAATGGTCAATGAGGGGGTTCGCCACGGCTATGCCCACCCAGATAATGTACTCAGGTTCTCAATGGTCAACGATCCTTTGGGAGCACGTAAAAATACCGGCGATAATACCCCTGCCATCGTCCATACCGACCTGGTACGAGGCAATAAGGTGGATATTAAAATTGCTGCCAAAGGCGGGGGCTCGGAAAATAAATCGCGCTTCAAGGTACTCAATCCTTCCGACTCACTGGTCGATTGGGTATTGGATGAGCTACCCAAAATGGGCGCAGGCTGGTGCCCACCAGGAATGCTTGGCATTGGTGTCGGGGGCACGGCTGAAAAGGCGATGCTATTAGCCAAAGAGTCACTGATGGAGCCCATTGACATTCATGAGTTAATCGCCCGTGGCGCACAAAACCGTAAAGAGGAGCTGCGCCTGGAGCTTTTTGAAAAAGTGAATGCGCTAGGCATCGGTGCTCAAGGATTGGGCGGCTTAACCACAGTACTGGATGTCAAGATCAGTGATTTTCCAACCCATGCCGCTTCCCTACCTGTGGGCATGATCCCCAATTGCGCTGCAACACGACATCTCGAATTTACCCTGGATGGCAGTGGACCGGCGATACTCACCCCGCCTCGCCCAGAAGAGTGGCCAGATATTACCTGGGAAGCCTCACCACAAGCACGCCGGGTTAATCTGAACGAGATCACCCGGCAGGATATCGCCACCTGGAAGCCTGGCGAAATGATCCTGCTCAGCGGTAAAATGCTCACCGGGCGTGATGCTGCTCACAAGCGAATCGCAGATCTCTTTCAGCGGGGCGAACCCCTTCCTGAAAATATTGATTTCCATAACCGATTCATCTATTACGTTGGTCCTGTGGACCCAGTACGAGATGAGGTGGTCGGCCCAGCTGGACCCACAACGTCTACCCGAATGGATAAATTTAGTGAACTGATGTTAGGACAGGCAGGGCTGCTGGGAATGATTGGCAAAGCCGAACGTGGCCCTGTGGCCCTGGAAGCCATTAAAAAACACAAAGCAGTCTACTTGATGGCGGTCGGTGGTGCGGCTTACCTGGTTTCAAAGGCGATCCGCAGTTCACAGATACTCGCCTTTGAAGATCTCGGCATGGAGGCGATCCGGGAATTCGATGTTATCGATTTTCCTGTCACCGTAGCAGTCGATAGTCTGGGTGAATCGATTCATCAAACAGGTCCTGCTAAGTGGCAGGACAAGATTAAAAAAATACCTGTAATTACGGAGTAGTTCGTTATGTCTTCTTATAGAGCTTTTCGCATTTATCGTGATCATTCAAAGCACTCTGCTGGCATTGATGAATTGGAATTGCTACCTCCAGAAAAAGGAGAGTTACTGATCCATGTGCAATACTCCAGCATCAATTATAAAGATGCCTTGGCGGGTACTGGCAAAGGGCAGATCTTGAGACATTTTCCCCTGACAGGCGGTATTGATGCCTGTGGTGAAGTTGCAGAAAGCAATGACCGACGCTTTAAGGCTGGAGACTCGGTTATCGTTACTGGCTATGAACTCTCAGCCACCGTCGATGGAGGTTATGCTGAATATCTCAGAGTTCCAGCCGACTGGGCCATTCCGCTACCAGATGGACTCACCGCGCCCCAATCGATGACGCTGGGAACCGCCGGATTCACTGCGGGTCTGGCGCTGCATCGAATGGAGATGAATGGCCAACGTCCCGACATGGGCCCCATTCTGGTAACCGGGGCAACAGGCGGTGTTGGCTGTTTTGCGGTAAATATCTTTGATGGGGAAGGATATGAGGTCCATGCCGTCTCAGGCAAACCAGAGCAGCATGACTATCTGCAACACCTGGGCGCACAAGAGGTGATGAACCGTGAAGAGATCATACCCTCTCGTCACGCTCTGGAGCGTGGGCTTTGGGGTGGTGCAGTCGATAATGTGGGGGGTGAAATGCTCTCAAGCATCACCCGCAAGATCAAGCCCTGGGGCAACATTGCCTCAATCGGGCTGGCAGGCGGACATGAGTTGAAGACTACGGTTATGCCATTCATCCTGCGTGGTATCAGCCTGCTAGGCATTAACTCTTCAGGTTGCCCACATGAGATTCGTAAAGAGGTCTGGCAAAGATTATCCACAGACCTCAAACCCAGACACCTGGACGATATCTTGCAACAGACGGTAAGCCTTGAACAGCTACCTGAAGTATTTGAGGAGATGCTAGCAGGAAAGACATTGGGTCGTACCCTGGTTGCCATTAACCCACCGGGTAAGAACTAAGGTACTGCTCTTAAAATCGATTATGCACGACCTTATTCAGCCGTGATTGGTGGGGCCCTGCCCCACCACAAGCGCACTATTCACGCTGTCCAACTGATCTTTTTAGGTTCAACTAAATTGATACCCTTTCGGCACCACTACCACTCCTTTGGGCGAAACCGTAAAGCGAGCGGAGTCCTGCTGTTTGTCAAAACCGATCCGCTCTCCAGAAGGGACCTCTACCCCCTTGTCGATAATACAATTCTCCAGATGAGCACCATCGCCAACCTTTACCCCATCAAATAGAATGGCGTTGTGAATCACAGCCTCATCGCCGATTTGCACATTGGGGAATAGAATAGAGCGTTGTACACTGCCACCAACGATAACCACGCCATTGGCCACAATAGAGTTAATGAAGATACCTTCACTACCCGATATTCCAGGTACTGTACGTGCTGGTGGATTCTGTGCATGGTGGGTTCGGATCGGCCATTCTGGTTGGTAGAGGTCAAGTGAGGGAATTGGATCCAGCATCTCCATATTCGCCTCATAGTAGCTGTCAATACTATCCACGTTTCGCCAGTAGCGATCAGGACTGACACGTCCCGCTTCCCCGCCAAATCGATAAGCATGGACACGACTTTCTTTAATCAGATGTGGCAAAACATCCCGACCGATGTCATGACGAGAATCACTCTTCTGATGATCCTGTTCAAGTACAGAGATTAAAAGGTTAATAGAGAAGAGATAAACGTCCATTGAAACTAGAGCAGTAGAACCACTCTCATATTGCTGAGGCTGTTTCTCACTAAAAGAGGAAACAACGCCCTCTCCATCTATCTCCATTACCCCAAACCGACCAGCATCGGCGACTGGAACCTCCATGTAGGCCAGTGTGACACCTGAACCATGCTCTTCATGAAAATCTAGCATAGGCGCATAGTCCATTCGGTAGATATGATCACCCGCCAGTATCAATACTCGCTCGGCACCACTACGCTTCAGCATATAGAGATTTTGATAGACGGCATCTGCGCTGCCGTCATACCATCCCACACCCGTTCTCATTTGTGGCGGTACCGCAGTAATGTACTCACCCAGCTCTGGATTGAATAGGGACCATCCATCCCTTAAATGCTTCTGTAGGGAGTGGGATTTGTATTGGGTTAGCACCAAAATACGCCGTAAACCGGAGTGCAGACAGTTACCCAAAGGAAAGTCAATAATCCGATACTGTCCTCCAAAAGGCACCGCAGACTTAGTCCGTTCATCGGTCAACGGTTTCAAGCGTAAACCTTGGCCACCCGCGAGGATAACCGTTAATGTCTTATCTAACATCAGAATACTCCGATTCGTTATGATTCAGGATACCCGACCTCTAGCCCCTGTCAGGCAGGCATAGTATAGCGAGTTCTGTAGCTCACTCCCTCACCTAAACCTCTAGCAATAAATAGTCCTTACTCAAATAATCCACCGGGAAATGAGATGGGCACAAAGGAACTGGCGCTTGACCCTAGTGTGGTGCACCGACATGGTCCATTCGCAGAGTTTGCAGATTGGCATTTGTGCATTTTTGGTGCTGAGATGCTGGTATTAGGCAGCCCCTAAGAGGCAGGGCAATTGCACAACAAAGGACTCGTTTTCGTGCATAATCCTAAAAAGATCAGTTGGACAGCGTGAAGCGTGCGCTTGTGGTGGTGCTGGGCAAAGGTCGCTCCCGCACATCCATGTGCCCGCGACACGGGTGCATCCATGCACGACGCACAATAGCCCGCTATTCCAAGGAATTGCAACGCCGCCATGTGCCGCCACAAGCGTGCTATTCACGCTGTAGCGTGATTCACCCAGTAGGTGACCATGGCTATCGAAGCTATTTTCATCAAAATCAGAAACCTGTTATTAAAAT